>CAZSUQ010000738.1:0-1492 GCA_964609935.1 uncultured Thermodesulfobacteriota bacterium
ACATACTCTGCGCCTTCCACGTCGATGGGGAATTTCACATCATCTGCGTTGTAAATGTCCTGGAACTCTTCCTCCAGGAACTCACAGGTGTCTTTGAGCGCGGGGACCGTAATCGCCGACGTATTGCCCACACCTTCCAGTTGTTCGCGTGTCGCCACCACGAGCGCCTTGGGAATGACATCGATCTCGGCAAGGAGCCAGCGAGCCAGATGTGTTATCAGGCCGTGGTCCACACCCATGGGACAGGTATTCTTGCACCGCCGACAGGCCGTGCACCGGTAGTATGCTTCGGCCATCTGGTCAAGATACGCGTCGGTCAGTGTAAAACCACCAAACAGCCGGGCGTTCAGCATCCCCGATCGGGTGAAATACCGGCGGTAGATCTTGAACAGCAGTTCGGATCGATGACAGGGAATGTCCCGGTCCTCACCCGTTGATTGATAAAGCTGGCAGCTTGCAGCACAACGGCTGCACTTTGTGCTCAGCCGGGTGTATACATCAAGTGCCACGTCGTAGCTGGAATGCTCCAGAACCGTTGCAAAGGCTTCGAGAAATTTCCTGGGTCGCTCGGTTACCTGGAGGGTCTTCTCTTCGACGTAATAGCTGTATTTGTCTCTGGTCGTTGTCATGGATGAACGGTCTCCTTTTGTATTTCCTTCTTTCTTGCGGGCAAGAGTCGGATCCAGGGCTACCCTTGTTTCTTGGTACGTGACGATCGATCTCTGCTTCGAGCAGGCGGACAGGGGCCCATACCCGCAAAGGCTTTGCCTTTCAGATAGGTAGCCAAGACGTCTTCCGCTTCCCCGATCAGACCCCAGATTACATCGATGTTCCTGAGCCGGAATTCCCTTTGGAACGCGGGACTCATACCGCCGCTCAAGACGAGGTCAATCCCTTCCCTTGCAAAAACCTCGGCGATTTGTACCGGACTCTCGATCTCGAACGTCAACGCTTTACGCCCTATTTCTTTGATCCCCTTCAACTGAATCATGAGAAAGTCCCGGCAGTATTCGAATCGAGGGGATATCCTGTTCCCGTGAAGCGGCATGATGATGTTCATTCACAAATCCCTGGCTGATCGTTTTGCTTTGCTACAAGAGCACAAACGATGCCAACCCCGGGAAAAGGATCTAACCGGCCGATATGATTTGAGTTTTGGGGAGGGGGCAGAAAAACGGATGTGGCTTAAAACGTTTCAACAATGCAACGTCATCTCATTTCATTAAGGATTTTCAACGGAATAGAAGGATGTTGCCATTATGCAACGGTTGCATTAATGCAATGTCAGGGAGGGGTGATCTCGTACCGCTTCATCTTTCTCCACAAGGTGGACCTGTGCATGCCCAGTTCACGAGCCGCCTGTTCGCGGTCCCAACCGTATCGCTCAAGGGTTTGTTCAATGACTCCCTTTTCCAGGTCCTGCAATCCTCCGGTCGCACCCCTCACGGAGGCTGCGGGTGTGCGGGCCCCTGAATCCACCAGGTTTTCCGGG
>CAZSUQ010000738.1:1502-3184 GCA_964609935.1 uncultured Thermodesulfobacteriota bacterium
GATGGCTCACCTTGATCTCGGTCCCCTTGCAGAGGATGAACGCATGCTCCAGGATGTTCTCGAGTTCCCGGACATTGCCCGGATATTCATAGGCGAGAATTCGCTTCATGGCTCTCTTGGAAACCGCCCGGATGGGCTTACCCGTTTTTTCATTGAACTTGCGAAGGAAATGATCCACGAGCAGGGGAATGTCTTCTTTTCGGCTCCGGAGAGGAGAGATTTCCATCTTCATCACGTTCAGCCTGTAAAAAAGGTCCTCGCGGAACTTCCCTTCGGCAACGTGTGATGCGAGGTCCCGGTGCGTTGCGGTCACGATCCTCACGTCCGCTGTCTCCTTGCGGGTGCTTCCAAGGGGCTCGTACTCCTTCTGCTCCAAAACCCGGAGCAGCTTGACCTGGGTGCCCTTGCTCAGGTCACCGATCTCGTCCAGAAACAGCGTTCCCCCCTCGGCCAAACGAAAGCGTCCCGGCTTGTCCCGCTTGGCATCGGTAAAGGCCCCTTTCTTGTATCCAAAGAGTTCGGACTCCAGAAGGGTCTCGGGAAGGGCGCCGCAGTTGACGGCGATGAAGGGGCCGTTTTTTCGCAGGCTCGTGTTGTGGATGGCCGTGGCAAACAGCTCCTTTCCTGTTCCGCTCTCACCATGGATCAGAACCGTGGCATCGCTCTGCGCCACATCGGGCAGGATGTCCAAGAGCTTGGCAATCGCCTTGCTCCGGTACACGATGTCCTGAAAGGTGTACCGCTTTGAGATCTCCTTTCTCAGTTGAACGATGAGGGAAAGGTCCCGAAAGGTCTCCACAGCACCCACGACCTTTCCCTTGTCGTCCTTCAGGATCGAGGTGCTGATGCTGATGGGGACCTCCTGGTTCTGGCGGTTGAGGATGTTCACCTCCATGTTCACGATGCTTTCAAACGTCCTGGCCGTGTGCTTGAGCGGGCACCTTTTGAAACAGATGCTCGCCTTGAAGATATCGTGGCAGAACTGGCCCATCACTTCCCGCCGGGAGTAGCCGGTGATCTGTTCCGCAGCCCTGTTGAAGGAGGTGATGTGTCCCTGGTGATCAATCGTGAAGACGCCGTCAGCGATGCTGTCCAGGATCAGGCTCGTGATGGGCCCCTCCTCTTCCGGGGACTTCCTCTTCCCTTTCATCGGATAAGCTCCCCAATCGATTTCCCGTTTCTGACAGAAGAAAGACCTCGATCACCACGTTAACGCCAGGTCCATCCCCAGTCAAAGGCCTTCATGCATGCGTCGGCTTTCTGCGGTCCCACCAGGGGGTGTCGCTCCAGGGCCTGCCTGAGCTTCCCCTCGGAATTTTCAAGGATCGATTCCGCAACGAGTCGTTCACACCCCCCCACCTCATGAACGAGACGGGCACAGTCCTCCGGGATCGGCTTCTGCAGGATGGGCTCCACCTTCCCCTGGTGAAGCCGGCAGCTCACCTCAACCGCCACGTCTCCCGGCAGCCCGAAAAACGGCTCTTTGTTGGGAAGGACCAGGACGCGGACCCTCTCCCCGGGAGTGTGCCGAGCCTCCAGGATGTCCAGGGCCACGCCTGCATACCCCTCTGCACCGGCCTCCTCTCCCCCGGCGGCCCCGCGCTTCTTCTCCCTTGCGTAAGCCATGTACGTCTCGCTCCGTTGCGCGTGATACCGGAAAAAGAGCTCCACTGCTTTGTCCG
>CAZSUQ010000739.1:0-3183 GCA_964609935.1 uncultured Thermodesulfobacteriota bacterium
GTGGAGGAGTTTTTCTACCAGAAGTTACCCGATCGGGAAGCCAGCGATTACCTGATCCGTGTAAACCGCCAACCGGTACCCAAGGATTGCAAGCTGAAGGAAGGAGACAGGGTGACAATGACTCCTACGAAAATCGAGGGAGCCTCAGTATAATCCAAGTCAGATCAAAGTAGGGGCATCTCCTGAAGCACAGGGGGTGCCCCTTTTTCATGAAAGGAGAGCGTTATGAATGCATCTGAACGGAAGTATGTTCGCCTTGCTGGTGAAATACAACAGCAATTACAGAAACTGAAGGACCATCGTATCGGGGAGGTTCAGTCAACAATACCAGAACTCCTCGATTCCACGGAGCGAATGAAAGCTGCACGGCGAAAGCTGATCGTATGTGCAAAACACGGCTGGAAAGCTGCTGAAACCAAAGTCCTTCGAGACTTGGAAAGCGCCCTGCATGAGTTTCCATACTACGTGCAAAGGATTGATAGGGCGATTCGCCCCTGCAAGGTCCAGGCACCTTCTCTGAGGGAGATTTACCAGGACCTGATCCAGGGAAAGGATGAGTTCGGAGAGGTTCGGTATGACCGCGACGATGGCTTTCTGGCCATCACCACTGAGCCGATCAGGCTGGAAGGGGTATACCTTGGTGAATTCGAGATCCGGCTATATATCAATGAGATAGGGGGGCTGGACGTGGCAGATTCTTATACTGTTGTAGCCCTTGATCCGAATCCTGCGGCGGGAAACGATTCTGTAACTCACCCCCATGTCAACAACGATCGGCTATGCGCCGGTGACGGGGCGGCAGCAATCACGAGCTCGTTGTCAACCGGCCGCATTTGTGACTTTTTCACCCTGGTGCAGTCGATCCTGAAGACATACAACCCCAGCTCCCCTCACATCCCGCTCAAGGAGTGGGACGGAAGATCCTGTGCCGAATGCGGATATTCGGTATACCAGGATGAGGTCTATTTTTGCCAGACCTGTGAATCCGATGTCTGTGGCGAGTGCGCGCATCTTTGCAGAGTGTGCGAGGAGACGGTCTGCCCGACTTGTCTCTTGTGCTGCCCCGTATGTGACAATCCGGTATGCCCCTGCTGCATGGCGGAATGTGGGGACTGTGCAACCACTTTGTGTTCAACCTGTTTGGATGATAACCAGTGTAAATGCGAGGAAATCGAAGAGGAGGAATTAGACAATGAAAACGAACAAGAAGAAACGGGCGTCAAAGGTATTCAGGAAGCAACCGAAGAACGATCCTCAAGCCAAGAAAGCGGAGAAACCGGTCACGAAGGACTCCATGGTTGTCCGGCGGAAGTCGGAGCAGCATAAGATCTTGATAAGGCCCACCCGCCCCTGCCTGAAGTTCTCTCCCACGGCCTGGGCTAAGCTGTTGTATTTCCGGGACCATGGAAGCACGGAAGTGGGGGGATTCGGGATTACGCCGGCGGATGAGCTTCTGTTCATCGATGAGTTTGTGACCGTCAAGCAGGATGTCACCGAAGCGAGCATAGCCTTTAACGACGATGCTGTTGCCGATTATTTCGAAAGACAGGTCGACGGCGGCAGGAAACCGGAACAGTTCGCCAGAATATGGCTGCATACCCATCCGGGTGAATCCCCACATCCGAGCGGTGTGGACGAGGAAACCTTCAGGCGTGTCTTCGGCGGTTGCGAGTGGGCAATGATGTTTATCGTGGCCAGGGGCGGAAAGTCATACGCCCGCCTGCGGTTCAATGTCGGCCCGGGTGGGGAAGCGGTGATTCCCGTAACCGTGGATTACACACGGTCGTTTGAGTCCAGCGATCATGACGCTTGGAAGGCGGAATACGAGGCCAACATCGTCCGGGATATGCATCCACATGGCGGTTTCTTCAGTGACAAGGATGATATTGGATTCCAGAACTTCGAACGGAACAGGAATTTGATCCCAGATGACTGGAAAGAAGATTTCGAGACCATGGATCCCCATGAGCGCAGGTTCATACTGAACGAACTCGGCGCCGGATCCGATCCATTGGAAGAAGATTTTCAGGAGGAAGAACCATGGTTTTTATAGATTACAGTACAGAAAGATACAGCCGCCAGCGGGATATCGTTCCGCCGGATCGGCTTGAAAGAACCAAGGCTACCGTTATTGGCGTAGGGGCCATAGGTAGGCAGGTGGCGCTCCAACTCGCGGCCATGGGTGTGCCCCGGCTCCAGCTGGTGGACTTTGATGTGGTGGAGATCGGAAACCTCACTCCCCAGGGATTCCTGGAGAAGGATCTCGGCCACAAGAAGGTGCAGGCCACGGCGGCTTTCTGCCGGAAGATCAACAGCGGGGTTGAAACCCAGGTGCATGATCAGCGGTTCCGCCGTAGCATGGAGGTGGGGAACACGGTTTTCTGCTGCGTGGATCGAATTGATACCCGCAGGTTGATCTTTGATGCGGTCAAAGACCAGGTGTCATTCTTCGCAGATGGAAGGATGAACGCCGAGGTAATCCGGGTTTTGACGGTTTGTACCGCCTCAGGTCGGGCGTTCTATCCCCAAACCCTATTTCGGTCTGAGGAAGCTCATACCGGGCCGTGCACGGCAAAATCCACGATCTACACGGCCAACATCGCGGCCGGTCTCATGATTTCCCAGTTTACCAAGCATCTTCGCAGCCTGCCTGTTGATACCGACCTCCAGGTCAACCTGCTCACCGCTGAACTCTCCGTTACGCAGTAGCTATATCCCCCGAAAGGAGTTTTCCATGAAAAGACCGAACTGGTATGTCCGTGATCCGCCACCCTTGGAGGATCTGCTGGAGGCTATTGTCGGGCCCAAGGGCCGGATATTGCCCCCTGTTTTCGGAAGCCTCGATGAATTATTGAGTGCTTCCCCTGAAGACCTTTCCGATCACCTCTCCCCCCAGATGACTTTTCGTCTCAAGGCTGTTTTCAAGCTCCTCTCTCACATTGCTACTGAAAAAGTAGGAACCATAGAAAGGATTTGTAACGCCCAGGGCGTTTACAACCTTTACCATGACCGCTTTCGCGGTGAGAAGCAGGAGCATTTCCTGGCCATCTTCCTGGACACCAAGCACCGGATCCTTAGAGAGGTTCTGGTCAGCAAAGGGACCTTGAACGGTTCCATGGTCCATCCCAGGGAAGTGTTTGCGCCGGCTATCCGGGAACGGGCCGCATCGGTTCTCGTCCTCCA
>CAZSUQ010000740.1:0-3183 GCA_964609935.1 uncultured Thermodesulfobacteriota bacterium
CTGATATTCTCAAGGCGGGGCTTGAGCCGGGCGAGGCCATCCTGGAGGCCCGGGAGGGCCTGAGCGTTCTTCCGAGCGGACACACACCGAACGATCCGGGTCCACTCCTCGAATCCGACCGAATGAGAGAACTCATAGACGACCTGAAACGGAAATACCGATTCGTCCTGTTTGACACCCCACCGGTCTTGAGCACAACCGATGCGGCATTGCTTGCGCCTCTCGTGGACGGGACCATCCTTGTGTTGAGTTCAGGAACCACCATCATGGCAGAGGCCAGGCAGGCCAAGACGATACTGGAAAGGGCCAACGGAAAAGTGTTGGGTTCGGTTTTGAACAACCTTGATCCTCAATTTTCGCCTGGATACCATAAATATGCGAATTATTACACCCGGCTATCCCCCAAAGGATAGCCGACTGGAAGCCTATGCAACAAGCTCCTTTCTGCCCGAAACCTCCCTTCTTCACGACCCATCCAGGCCGATTGGCTCTGGGTAGCGTCCTTGGGCTGTGCATTGCCCTCGGTCTCACCTTCATCCTACAGTTGCCCATCAAATACAAAATTGCCGGCGTCCTCGGTCTGCTCCTTCCCTGTTTTGCCTTCCTGTCCGGTGACGTGAAGCGTTTTTTCACGGTTTTACTGATCGCAATCTGTATTCCTTTTTCATTGACACAGAAGATGATCGTCTTTCCGTATGATGATTTCCATATTACCAATGGTATTGGGATCGGTATTTTAGAATGCACAATGTTCTTGCTGATTGCCTTGTGGGGTCTCAGGACAGTTATCTCTCCGGAACAGAGGAACCGCTTCTCCTTTTTCTCCGGCTTCAGCTGCGTGAGCCTTTTATATGTGCTGGTTTCCTTCCTATGTTATATCCCCGCATCGGATCGAATGCTCAGCCTGTTCGAACTCGTGAAGCTTCTGAAGTGCATACTGATTTTTGTCTGGGGCTCCCAGAATATCCGCTCCGAGCATGAGCACCGTTATCTCATTTTCGCTATCCTCCTAGGCGCAAACATTCAAAGCATCATCGTCGCCTTGCAGTCCTTCGATATTATACCGGTTGGTATCGAAGGTTTGACTCGGCACGACTATGATGTGAAGGCCTATTTTCACGATAAACTTTATTCTAGGCCGGGTGCAATCTTACAGCATTCCAACCTCCTGTCCCTCTATTTAGGGATGAGTATCCCGCTCGCCTTTTCCCTTCTGCTCCAATCAAAGCTGAATCCACGGGTTCGGCTCTACTGCTGGTTTTGCTATCTGACCGGAGTCATTGCTCTTGTTATGTGTTTTTCCAGGGCCGGCTGGCTGAACATCTCCCTGTCAACAGCCACCGTTCTCGCACTCCACTATCGAAATCCCGAATCAAGGCCCCAGGTGCTCCGAATCGTCACGGTCCTATCCGTTGTCCTGGGTGCCTTTCTTCTCTACTACTGGACGCCCATCTATGACAGGCTCTTCCACTCGCATCCGGAGATGCTTACCCAGAGATGGGGTATGAATCGGGATGCCATGAGGATGTGGCTAGACCACCCTGTTTTGGGTGTTGGAATCAACAATTACTCTCTTTTCCTTCCTGACTACTGGAAGGAAGGGGTCCCATTGGCCGTTCACAACGTATACATGCTTCATCTGGCGGAAATGGGTCCGCCGGGGCTGGCCGCTTATCTCCTGCTCATGATTATGTTCTTTCGGACTGCCTTTCGACTGACTCTCGTAAAGGATTCCTTTCGTTCCAGTACTGCAATCGCTCTGGCGGGAATCCTGCTCGGCATGCTGGCGGATGGGTGGTTCAGCTTCGGATGGAAGTGGACGGTTATCTCTTATTTGTTCTGGGCAGAGGCTGGATTGCTTGTGTCGCTGGAACGCTGCGGGCGGGAAGAGGCTACCGAGATCGATGGCGGGAGCAATCCCGGATGACCGACGTCGTCTTGATCTATCCGGAGCTCCCTGAACAGGAGCGCATGGGCAGGATGTTGCCCCTCTCCCTCCTCTACCCCGCCACGCCGCTGGCACGCAAGGGGTATCAGGTAGCGATCATCGACCAAAGGCTGGACCGACAATGGCCCCAGACCTTACGGGAGATCCTTTGTGGAGGGGAGGTCCTATGCGTCGGGATTTCCTCGATGACGGGATTTCAGATAAAAGGGGGGCTTGCTGCCGGCCGAATCATCAAAGAAATCTCCCCGGAGGTCCCGGTTGTCTGGGGGGGTGTTCATCCATCCATCATGCCGGAGCAGACGGGTTTTCACCCCTTGGTCGATGCCGTCATCGTCGGGGAAGGAGACGAGACGCTCCTGGAAACGGTAGACCGGTTGGCAGTCGGAGAGCGGCTGGCGAACATACCGGGCCTTTCCTTCAGGTCGAACGGGCAAATGGTTTCCTGTGGCCCCCGACCAAGCATTGATCTGAATGCTCTTCCCCCTCTGGCCTATGACCTCATCCATGTACGCGATTATACCCGGGCGATCCTTGAGGAAACACCGCAGGAATGGATCGCACTGCAAACGAGTCGGGGATGTCCTTACGGATGTACCTACTGTTACGCGGACACCTTTCACAAACGACGTTGGAGGGCCCTCACCCCGGAAAGAACCCTTGAGGAGATAGAGCGGATCCTTCGGGATTTCTCCATTCACCACTTCTTTCTCTTTGACGACAACTTCTTTGTGGATCAAGCGCGGGTCCGCCGTATTTGTCGGTTCGTCTCCGAACGCCGGCTGCCCATTAAGGTCCACAATGCGAATTGGCGCGTCGATTCCATCTTGGCCTGCGACATGGAACAGATAAGCCTGCTCAAGGCCGCAGGGTTTGAAAAGGTTTTTGTGGGTGTGGAATCAGGCTCGGACGAGATCCTGAAACGTATCGGTAAGGGCGTTACGACCGCACAGGTCCTGGAGGCGAACCGCAAGCTCAAGAAAGCCGGGATCAAACCGGTGTATGCGTTTATGGTTGGGTTCCCCTATGAGACCCGAGGAAATGTAAAAGCTACGTTGCGCATGATGGATACCTTGTTGTCCGACAACCCGGATGCAAGAATTCCGGGCATGAGCCTGTACTGCCCCTTCCCGGGAACCCCCTTATTCGAAGAATGTCTGCGCAGCGGCATGAAGGTGCCGGACACATTGCAGGACTGGTGCGCAAGTAGCTATACTGAACTCAATTTCAGGGGCTTC
>CAZSUQ010000741.1:0-2129 GCA_964609935.1 uncultured Thermodesulfobacteriota bacterium
CACAAAGAAGATGAAGAGCATGAACAGTGTCATGGAACTCACCCTAGATCTTGATGTTGACCATGCGCCGGACCAACAGGATGACAATCACCTGGAGGAGGCATACAACGTAAATGGCAATCCGACCCATCTCCGACTCGAAGAGCGGCTTTGTAAATTCCGGCTTCCACACGAACAGGATCGCGTAAAGGAAGAAAGGGATGGCCCCGCAGACCATGGTCTGGAGCCTTCCCTGCGCCGTCAGGGTGTCGATGCGTTCCATGACCCGGTGGCGCTCGCGAATCACCTCGGCCAGGTGTTCAAAGATCTCGGAGACATCGCCTCCCAGTTCCCGGGTGATGATCACCGAGTAGATCATGAGGTTCAACTCGTCACTCTCCACCCTCCTGGCAAGGTTCTGCAAGGCCTCATTCAAGGGGATTCCGATCCGGTACTCCCTGAGAAGCAGGTCGAACTCCTGGGAGAGAGGCGGGTTCGAGTTCTCCACCAGGCTTTCAACGGCCTGAATCAGAGACAGTCCGGCCCGGACGGAACTGGCAAGGTACTCGAGTCCCTGAACGAATTGGGTTTCAAAGGTGTTCTTCCGTTTCCGCATGTAATAGTTCAGAAGAATCCGCGGCACCAGCAGCCCCACCAGGGCCATGACCATGGAGACGGCCAGGTTCATTCGTGTAATGATCAGGGTGGCCAGGAAAACAAGAAGCATGGCCAGGATGCTGATGTTCATGATTCGTTTTGGATTCAAAAAGATGAACATGGTTTCGAGCGATTTGCTCATGCTCTTCACATACCGCTTCTGATAACTCTGGAAAAGGATCCTTCCCACGCTCATCAGGAAGGTGGAAACCATGGCGATGGAAACGAACACCACCATATAGAGGAATCCGACATAGAAGGTATCTGTCATGGCTCCCGGATCTCCTTCTCCTTTGCATCCGGCTGGAAGAGATCAAAATCCACGAGAACACCGCTCTCTTTCAGGGTATGATAAAATTGTGGGATGACGCCGGTAGGAACAATGCTTCCATAAATCTTGCCTCCTTCTCCAACGCCCGTCTGCTTGAACTCGAAGATATCCCGGATCCTGTAGCTTCCTTTCTCATCCACACCGGGAAGGACTTCGGTCACACTCACCACGCGCCGGGTTCCGTCGGCGAAGCGCATCATTTGCACGATGACGTTGATCGCCGAGGCGATCTGCTCCCGGATCGCCCGCATGGGCAATTCCACATCGGCCATCATGACCATGGTCTCGAGCCTCCGGAGAAAATCGATGGGGGAGTTCGCATGGCCGGTGGTCATGGAGCCGTCATGTCCCGTATTCATGGCCTGCAACATGTCCAGGGCCTCGCCGCCACGCACCTCGCCCACGACGATTCTGTCCGGCCGCATTCGAAGGGAGTTCCGGACCAGTTCCCGGATACGAATTTCCCCTTTGCCCTGGATGTTGGGGGGTCTGGACTCCAGGGAGATGAGGTGTTCCTGCGGCAGCTGCAGTTCGGCCGAATCCTCAATGGTGACGATACGCTCGTTGGGAGGCAGGAAACGGCAGAGTACGTTCAGCAGGGACGTCTTGCCGCTGGATGTCCCGCCGGAGATGACAATGTTTCTGCGGTGACGGACCGCGATTTTGAACAGCTCGAAGACCTCCGGGACAACGCTTCCCATTTGAATGAGCCGCTCCGGGGTGAAGGGCTCTCTGGAGAATTTCCGTATCGTGATGACCGGGCCCTTCAGGGAAAGGGGGGGGATGATGGCATTCACGCGGGATCCGTCCTTCAGGCGGGCGTCCACCATGGGGGAGCTTTCATCGATCCGCCTGCCGAGCGGGCTCACGATCCGTTCGACGATGCCGAGGAGCGAAGCGTCGCTGGAAAAGGCACGCTGGGTCAGGTAGAGCTTGCCCCGAATCTCCACGAAGATCTGGTTCTTTCGGTTGACCATGACCTCCGTGATCTCCGGATCCCGGAGCAGATCCTCGATGGGGCCAAGCCCCAGCACTTCGTCGAGCATCTCCTTGTGGATCTTGTCGCGGTCCACGTGCGGAGGAATCGTGTCCTTCATGGCATCCATGATGCTCCAGATGGCACGGCTCGTGGTGGTCCGCAATTCCGCATCCTCGATGTTCT
>CAZSUQ010000741.1:2139-3177 GCA_964609935.1 uncultured Thermodesulfobacteriota bacterium
GGTCCATCCGGCGAAGATCCAGGAATGCGATCAGCCTGCGGTGGACCTCCTGTTTGACCGGGATCAGGCTTTCATCGAACCGGTTCTCTTCCTGGGAGTGCAGGATCTCCCAGTAGACGTGACTGGAATCACCGTCCTGCCAGTTTTCGAGCGGATCCCGCATGAAACGTATGCTGTAACTGCCCAGAGAGATGACATCATCCTCCTGGATGGTCCTTCTCCCTTTGATGCGCTCCCCGTTGACGAACGTGCCGGTCCGGCTCTCCATGTCCTGGATCTCCAGAAGCCCGTTCTCTTTGCTGATCTTCAGGTGGCGTCCGGAAAGGGACGGCTGGTACAGGACGATATCGTTGGTTGAGGAGGTCCCGACAAAAACCTCTTTCTTCTCAACCTCGTATTCGCTGGTGGACGCATCCTGCTGATTGAAGACTTGTAACCGCATCAATCCTGTCCGTTCTCCTTCCTCGTCGATCCGCGTTGTGCGCGGGGATTGCCCACGAGGAGGGCTCAGTCAAAAAAGCTGGGGTCGAGTTTCTTCTCCGCCTTTTCGTACCGCTCCTGCATGCTTTTGATGGGTTCCTGGTTCTTTTTGCTTGCGGGTGTCAGGCATTCCGCCGTGAGCAGGATAACCAGTTCGGACTGATCGTTCTCGAATTGTCTCGATTTAAACAGCTCTCCCAGAATGGGGAAATTTCCAATGCCGGGGACCTTGTCCACGCCCTTTGTATCCGCCTGGCTGACCAGCCCTGAAAGGGCGAGCACTTCATCCTTTGCCAGCGTCACGAAGGTGTTGACCCTCCGTTCCGAAAATGCCGGGTAACCCTGGACCGCATTGGCGTAATCCAGAGCGGAATTCTCCGCCTCCACACTGGCCGATATCCTTCCGTCCGGATGCACGATGGGCGTGATCTTGAGAATGATCCCATAATCCTGGAAAACCACGGAGCCTCCACCCAGACCCTGAACCACGTAAGGGACCTGACCCCCTGCCAGAAATTCCGCTTTTTCCCCACTTTTGCAGACCAGTCTGGGATGAGC
>CAZSUQ010000742.1:0-3163 GCA_964609935.1 uncultured Thermodesulfobacteriota bacterium
CGGCAAAGAAGGGAGAAGAGAAGCAGTCCAAGGAGGAAGCCGGTCTGTCTCTCTTCCTGTTTCATGATCCACGCAGGAAACGCACATTGTTCAAAACGATTCCGAGGATTCTGCTGTCCAGGAGGGTGAGGGACTTCTTTGCCCAGATCGCCTTTTCTCTGGATGTCTCGCCGCTGGAGATGACCCAGAGCACGGCGTCCGCCCGGCGGGCCAGGCAGGATGTTTCGCTGCACTCGAGAAGGGCTGCGGAATCCAGGAGGATCCGGTCGAAGCCCTGCTTCAGGCCGTCCAGGATCTCCGCCGCTCGGGGAGACTCGAGTGACACCGAGGGCGTTGAAAGGCTCGGGCCGGCGGGCAGGCAATAGAGATTGGCCACGCCGGTCTCCCGAACCGCTTCAAGGGGGTCGCCCCCACCCTCCAGGAGGCCCGCGATTCCCCTGGAATCCTCTGCGGGGAAAAGGTCGTGCAGGGAAGGGCCCTGGAAGTTCCCATCCACGAGAAGGACCTTGTGGCCCTGCTGGGCCAGGGCGATCCCGAGATTCCCCACCAGGGTGGTCTTCCCCTCGCCCGGACAGGCGCTGGTGACCAGGAGGATCTTACGGTCCTCTTTCTGGGTCACGTGTTGAACGATGCCGGTGAGGCGCTGCATGAATTCCGCAAAGGGTCGGACAGGGGCCTGCAGGAGGGACGTGGCCAGGGGGCCGCCTGCCCTGGATCGGGATTGCCTGCAAAACGGCAGGATGGCGAGCAGGGGCATGTTCAGACTTTCCTGTGCATCCCTTTCGTTGCGGATGGTGTCGTCGAAATAATCCCTCACATAGCAGAGGAAGATGCCCAGGATCAGGCCCACCGCTGCTGCCACGGGCAGGAAGTAGGGCCGGAATCCCGCCGGTTTGTCCTGGGGAATGGCCTTGTCGATGATCTGGATGGTTTCCAGAGGGTTTTCAAAAGAGAGAAGGATTTTCGTCTCCTTGAGCCGGTTGAGCAGGGAATCGAAGATCGTACGGTTCACAAGCGACTCGTCCAGGAGCTGAAGGTATTGAATCCTCTCCTCGCCGAGGCGGATCACCTCTTCCTTCACATCCGCCAGCTCCACGATCAGCGCATCCTCCTGTGACAGGGCGAGTTCATAGTTGATGCGCAGGGTTTCAATGGCATCCAGCACCTCGGTCCGGATGCGGGTCTCCAGTTCCTGGATGGTGGTCCGGAGCTCGATCATCCGTGGATGCTTTTCCTTGTAGCGGTCCCTGATCCGGGCGTGTTCGGTGCGTGCAATGTTCAGCTGCCCCTGAAGGGCGGCCACCTGCGGGTTGGAGGCGAGGATGGTGGCGGCATGTTCTAGGTGGGTGGGGTCCTTGCTCAGCTCCTTTGCATCCTCGTAGGAATTTTCGGCCACGATCCTTGCGATGCGCGCCTGTACGAGGCTCGCGTTTATGGCGTTGAGCTTCTGGTTCAGGATGTTTTCCCGGTCATCCACGGAGATGGTCTTGGTCTTTTTCTTGAAGTCCTGGAGGGCCTGGTCGGACTTGAGCACCTCTTCCTCGATCTGATTGAACTCCTTGCGAAGCCAGTCCAGGTTTTCCCTGATCTTTCGATCCCTGTCGATGTACAGCGTCTCCAGGTACACATCCACGAGGGCGTTGGCGATCCTTGCCGCGCGTTCCGGTGAGCGATTTTTCACGGTGAGCTCAATGCTGTTGCTCATGATGTTCGGGCTGTTCACCTGGACCTGCTTGGCCAGTGTCTCGGATGCGGATTCCCGGGTGACGGTCCGTGGTCCGGGCCCGAAGGGGGATCGTTTTTCTTCTCCCAGGTGGTACTCGTCCCAGAGGTCCAGGCGATCCAGAACCTGCTCCGCGATCCTTCTCGACTTGAGCACGTCGAACTGTGTGGTCACATAGAGCCGCCTGGAAACCACGTCCACCCCCTGGCTGTAGACCAGCTCGCTCATCATGGTGAGCGGGGAGAAGGGGGGAGGGTTGAGGACCATCACCACCTTGGCGGAGTAGGTGGGTTCGGTGAAGAGCAGGTAGAGGGACGTCATCCCCACCACGAGGCAGAAGAACAGGACCGCTGTCCACTTGTTCTTCTTCAGGATGCGCAGGTGGTCTCTCAGGTGGACCGGGGCCAAGTCGTCTGTGGGATATTCCATCTCGCGTGCCTGGGTTTGGTTCCTGTCCGGTGCAAGGTTTAGGGTTCGCGAAAAAATAATTTCACATTTTCGCATCTCATCTTCGGGTCATCTTCGGCCGCTCCTCAATCGCAAGACCATCGAAATAGCTTTGGCTATTCCTCCGGCCTTGCTCTATCGTCACGACCGAATCTGACCCAAATCTGAGCGCGAAACCCCTCCCCCAAAATGAGACATTTAGCCTTCTCCACTGTGAAATTATTTTTTCGCGAACCCTCAGAAGAACCTCTCGGGTACGATGATCATGTCTCCGGGCATGAGCACCACGTCTTCTTCCAGCCTGCCTTCATCCGTTATCCGGGAGGCATCCATATAGAAGACCCTGCTCCTGTCCCGACCGCTTCTGATGATCTTCACCTTCTTCCGCTTGGCGATGGGCGTGAAGCCCCCTGCCTTGGATATGATCTCCATCAACGTGTTGCCGTGCGTGATGCGATAGGGCCCCGGCACGGCCACCTGTCCCATGAGGTAGACCATGTTCTGCCGGAACTCCTGGAGCACGATCCTCACGTCCGGCTGGACCAGGTAGCCTGCTTCGAGCCGCTCTTTGATGCTCCTTGCCAGCTCCTCCTGATTGAGACCGCTGGCAGGGAGCTTTCCGATCAGGGGCATCTCAACGGTTCCGTCACGGCTCACGCGAGCAACGGTGGTGAGGTCCGGTTCGCCGTAGACCAGGATGTGGATCACGTCGTCCGTGCCGAGGATGTACCCGGAGGGAGGCGGTGCAGGCTCGGAGGCAGGAGCTCCGGTGTGCAAGCCATCCTTGCGTATGTCGTTGTCCAGGGTCGCGCCAGCCGGCTGCCCCGCGGTCTTGCAGGATACGAGCCAGGCGAGGCACGGCAGGAGCAAAAGGAGGAACAGGCGGAGAGATCTTTGTCTCGAAACGAGAAGAGCAGACTTGACCGTCTTGGCTGTCCGTTCCGGCTTCATGCTCGGTGTCTTTCCTTCTTGCTGTGTTGTCGCTTATCCGGT
>CAZSUQ010000743.1:0-3162 GCA_964609935.1 uncultured Thermodesulfobacteriota bacterium
CAGTGCCAG
The DNA here is from genome assembly GCA_964609935.1 of uncultured Thermodesulfobacteriota bacterium. GTDB lineage: Bacteria > Desulfobacterota > DSWW01 > DSWW01 > DSWW01 > CAYTRL01. Next base: position 10 of record CAZSUQ010000743.1, read on the forward strand.
GCCATCCATGTGCTGCCCGAGCACAAGTGCATCCATGACGGAAAGGATCGGTGGGGTGTCGAACAAAATGATTTCATACTCATCCCTTAACTTCTCGATGAGTTTGCTCATGCTTTCAGAGCCCAAGAGTTCAGAAGGGCTGGGGGGGATGGTCCCGCATGTGATGATGTCCAGGTTCGCGATTCCGGAGGAGCGGATGGTCTCGTTGGGTTCTCGTTCCCCGATGATAATGTCACTCAGACCGGTGGCATTCTCCATGCCGAACAGGGTGTGGATGGTGGGCCTTCGCAGGTCCGCATCCAGCAGCAGTGTCTTCTTTCCCAGTTGAGCCATGGATACGGCTACGTACGCCGAAACCGTACTCTTCCCCTCCATAGGGGAGGGGGAGGTAAAGAGCAGGCAATGATTTTTTCTATCCGCAAAGGAAAAGATCAGGTTTGTCCGTATGTCCCGGATGGATTCCGCTTCGGCTGAAGTTGGGTTCTTGAGGATGACGAAACGATCTTCATGGGACGCTCCCATTTCGTCGTCGGCCTGTTGAAGTCGAGGAAAGGGACCTAAGAAGGATACCGTGAAGAATTGCCGGATCTCCTCGGGAATACGGATGACGTTGTCCAGGAACTCAAAGAAGAGGACAATGAGAAGGCCAAGAGCGAGCCCCATCCCCCCCGCTTTTCCGAGTTTCCTCAGCTTGCTCGATCCCTCCACCATCTGGGGAGAGAGCGGCTTGTCGAAGATCTTCATGGAGGATACCAGAGAGCTATCCTGAAGGTTTCCCATGAGCTTCACGGATTTTGCCTTGGCCAGGACGGCAGAGTAGGCCTCCCGGTTGCTCATGACGTCGCCCAGGAGGATGTTCAGCCTGCCTGCGAGCAACTGTTTCTGCTGGTTCTGTTCCTTGATCGTGTTGGCCTTCTCTTCCATATCTTTTAAGTATTGTTTAACCTGACCGAGGTTTGTCTGGTGTCCTTTGATCAGGATGCGGACCGTCTTCTTGATCTGTTTCTCCATTGCATTGAGCTGGGTTCGGAGTGTTACGATCTTCGGATGGTCGGGACCGTACGTGAACGATTCCTTGGTGTATTTGTTGAAAACCTCCACATATTCCTTACGATATTTTTCCAGTTCCAGGCTTTGCGATTCCTGAAAGTCACCGAAGAGAGGGAGTTGGACGATATTGTTGATGTCCACAAGAACGCTTTTGAGGGCCTGGAGCGTATCCTCCGACCCAATGATCTTTCGTCTGTATTGCATCAACGTTTCTTGGTACCTTTGGTATACATTTCCTTGCATTTCGCCTCCGCCTCCCCCCCCGTGCATGTCCCCTGAGACATTCACGTTTTCAAGGTTGTTCTCGCTGATGAACTGCCTGAGCGTCAGATCCGACATCTCCAGGTTCTGCTTCGCTTCATCCAGTTTTTGATCGATCCATTGCTTTGCCTCGTCGGACGTTTCAAACTTCAGCTCAAGATACAACTCGATAAACTGTTGGAGATGGACTTCAAGTATGTGCTGGAGGTCGGTCGGGTCCTTCCCGGAAAAGGATACCTGAACCATCAGCCCCTGTGGATTCACCATAATTCTGGATAAATAGTCCTCAATGTATGGAGAAAGCCGTTCGCTCTCCGACTGGTCCGCGATATCCAACATCTCTTCACCCGTCCCCAGGAGGCCCTTGATCTTCTTCCGAAGGGATTTGGGAATCAGTTTGCCCAGGTAATGCTTTATGCTGCGTGTTTCGGGGTCGTTGAATTCCGGGTATTCGTCCAAGCGCAGTTTGCTGATGACTCTTTTGGCCAGCATCCTGCTGTTTAGGAGCTGCATTTTCATCATCATGGATTGTTGCATCTGCTGGGGATTCATGCCTCCGCCCCAGTGATTCCTCTGGAACATGTTTTGGATATTGAACTGCTGCGGGGTCTCGGTTTGCAGAAGAATGGAAGCCGTGGTGACAAACCAGGGGACTTCTTCATAGATTCGGTAAGCTGTGAAAGACATGACCAGCACGATGCAAAGAAGAATCGTCCACTTCCATTTCAGGAGAAGGAGAGCGTACCTCTTTATATCTGAAACGTTTTCAGGGATGGTCAGCGGCATGGTATCCTCGGATTAGAAAAAGGTTTCCGGAACGATGACGATGTCTTGTGGTTTGAGATTATCCGTTGAATGAGCCGGGATGCGGATCTTCTTCCCGCCCTGTTCCCGGATAATCCTCACCCGTTTGAGAGAAGCGGCCTTCTCCGTGGGGCCTCCGGCCTCGGTAATGGCCTTGAGAACCGTGATGCCTGTGTCGTATTTATACTTTCCAGGCTTTTGCACTTCACCAAAAACGAAATAATTTTGAGAGCGAGGAACAAAAACCGTATCCCCATCCTGAAGTTCCACATTCTGTACCAGATCCCCCTTCATGAGGTCTTTCAGGTTGACGGAAACAGCCTCTTCCTGCTCAGCTTGCTGAGGCATGACAGGGGACGCCGTTTCTCTCTTCTCTTTCGGCCTGATGACAATACACGTGAGGCCGGCATCTTCCGTAAGTCCCCCCGCCTGCGTGATAATTTCCAGCAGCGTGGTTCTTACCTTGAGAGGATACTCGCCTACCCGTCGAACCGCGCCAAGAAGATAGACCGACTTGCTCGCATACTGCTGAACCGATACGGTTACCTGTGGGAGTTCTGCCTCGAGTTCTGCCACGGTCAGGCCTGAGGCTTTTACCGTATTGAGGAGGGGATAAGAAAAACTTCCGTCTTGGGTGACTTTTGCTTGCTTTGTGAGTTCAGATTGCTGCCAGATTTCAATGAGCAACACATCCGAGATTCCGATGACATAATCCTTGGATGATTTTTCGGTCTTGAGGTTCAACAAAACACTTCTCATCTTTTTGTCGAGCTGAGCCTCGTCTTCACTTTTAAGGGTCTCGATTGGGACGCCTTCTTTCAGTTCGGGCAAAGCCGGATATCGGGCGCACTGTGTGTTCAGCATCACGATAAAAAAGAAACCCAAGAGCAGGATAGGTCGCAAGGTGGTCTGGTGACGACGCTTGCCACGAGGTGTAGAAACGTGCTCGATTCTCCAAAAAATAGTGAACAAAAGAACCAGTAATCTATACAATCCTCCTCCTCTCATTTGCTTGACCTCCGGATTTGGAATCATTTG
>CAZSUQ010000744.1:0-3156 GCA_964609935.1 uncultured Thermodesulfobacteriota bacterium
GTCGTTTGCGATCTCTTCGGCAAGGGCTTCGATCAGAAAAAAATGGGATTGGGTCACCAGGGTTTCTATCCGGTCTCGTATCTTTCTGTAGTCCACCGAGCAATCGAGGTCATCCTTGCCCGCGGCTTCCTTCAGGTCCACCTCGAGGTCCAGGTCGATGCTCACGGGCTGCTGAATCCCTCTCTCCCAGTCGTTGACCCCGATGGTGCATGCAAGGTGGAGATCCCGTAAAAAGATCCGGTCCATGAAATTTCCTTGAAAGGGATTCATGCAGACTGCTCTTCGCTCTCCCCTTCGTCTCTGGGTGGTTCCTCCCTTTCCGTAATGTCGCTGTAAGCATCCCCTGAAAGGGCGCTTGGTTGGCTGCCGTACCCGACCTCCTTCTTGAGTTGCTTGACCTCTCTTCGAAGGCGAAACAGGGTGGATAGATCAATCAGTCCCATGAGGAAAACGCCTGCAAGGAAACAGATCGGTGCCACGAAACCGAGAGGGATGGGCTTGGTTTCCCACTGGTCGACAAAGAGATTGAACTGGAGGGTTACGTATTTCCCTGTGAGTGGTTCAATATTCTGGACCCCTGCAACCACCAGGAGCACAAACAAGAGAACGAGAACGACCATCTTCAACTGTTTCATCCTGTTTCTCCCCTTTTCCCGATTCGATTGAATACAGTGAACTCAAAACAAAGGGCCCTGCGCCACCCTTCTCATCCCGTCATGCCGTGTTGAACAAGGGTGCCAACGTCGCCCATGTTTCTTCCAGGGATTCGGAAATGACACGGGTTTCCCCGACAACGGCCACGAAATTGTTGTCCCCGTTCCATCGGGGCAGCAAGTGAAAGTGCAGATGATCTTCCACCCCGGCTCCGGCGACCTTGCCGAGGTTCATCCCAAGATTCAGCCCGTCCGGACGGTAGGCCTCCTTCAGCCGGCGGACCGAATCACGAACCGTTTCCATCAGGTCGGCGGCTTCTTCTTCTTGCAGGTCTTCCAGATGGGAAACGTGTCGGCAGGGGGATATCAGGAGGTGTCCGTTGATGTATGGGTATTTGTTCAGCATCAGGAAGGTGTGTTTTCCCCGGTACAGGACCATGGCCTCCCGGCCTTCTCGCTTGAGTGCATCGCAAAAGATGCAACCCTCAGCTTTGGGTCCCAAAATGTATTCCCTCCTCCAGGGCGCCCAGAGAACCTTCAAGGATTTCTCTCTCCTCTGAAAGACCTACCCTTCTGTGGGGTCGGCCGTCGCCCCTTGTCCGGATTTGTTGATACGCTCGTAAAGCTCCTTGCCGATCTTGAAAAAGGGCATTTGCTTTGCCGGAATCCGGACCGCACCTCCGGTCTTTGGGTTTCTGCCTTCCCGGTGAGCCCGGTGCTTGACCTTGAAGCTCCCGAAGCCGCGGATCTCGATTCGATCCCCCTTGACCAGGGCATCAACCATGCTGTCGAAGATCGTGTTCACGATGATTTCAGCATCCTTCCTCGTCAGGTACGGAAGTCGCTCCGCAACACGGTTGATGAGTTCCGATTTTGTCATCGCATCTCCTCCCTTGTATATGTCTGCCTTAGGAATAAAATAAAGGACCGGGGCTCATCTTTTGTTCGAGCACTCCCCCAAGAGAGCTCTTGAACCAATGCACAAGTCCCTGGAACAGGAACTCCCAGACCTTGTGCCGCTTTTCTTCCGGGTAGAGAACCTCGGGTTTGCCATCGATCCCTGCGAGTTCGGCCGCTCTGTCCAGCGCATCCTGCAGGTTGCCCAGGCGGTCCACGAGCCCCACTTCCTTGGCCTGCTCCCCTGTGAACAACCTCCCGTCTGCAAGGGGCTTGATCTCCTCGATCTCCCTGTTCCTCCCCTTGGCCACATCCCGGATGAACTGCTGGTGGACATTGTCGAGGAGGTCCTGCAGGAGGGCGGTCTCCCGAGATGTCATCTCCCGCATGGGGCTTCCAAGGTCCTTGTACTTCCCGCTTTTCAACGTCTCTGACTTCAAGCCGATCTTTTTCATCAACTCCATGTAATTCGGGTACTCGGTGATCACACCGATGCTCCCGGTGAGGGTCCCCGGATTCGCGACGATCTCCTCTGCCGCAGCGGCTATGTAGTAACCGCCCGAGGCGGCCACGTTTCCCATGGATGCCAGGATCGTCTTGCTCTCGGTCAGTTTTCGAACCTCACCGTAGATCTCCTGGGCCGTACCGACGGCCCCACCCGGGGATTCGATTCGGAGGACGATGGCTTTCACATCGTCCCTGTCTTTATACTTTTCCAGTTCCTGGATGATACCCCTGGATTCTTGCAATACACCATTGATGAATACAACCGCGATCTTCTTGCCGGAGAGGGGAAGCGCCTTTTCCTTGAACAAGCCCATTCGTCCCGCCAGGAAACTGACAAGGAGAAAGGAGAGAATCAGGCCCAACAGGATGAACAGCGTTTTTGCTTTCCCTTGATTGCCCATTGTCCCCCGCCTGGTTGAACGAACCGAAAATGCCTGTTTGAAACAGAGATTTTTCAATCTTCCTTTGGCTTCTCCTCCTCGTCCTGCCCTTCCTCTTCGGCACCGAGTTCCTCACTCACCCCCTGGATCTTTTCAGCACTGGTTTCCTCGCTCTCCCCCTGGACCTCTTCGGCTTCAATGGGTTGCGTGGCATCCTCCACACCCTCTCCCGCAACCTCAGGCTCCTGGAGTGTTTCCGTCTCGGGGACCGCCGATGCTTCCGCTTCCTTCTGCTTCCCCTGGCTCTCCTCCACCGGGGTCGGCGGTTCCGTGTCGGATTGCTCCCCCCAGGTCTTGGACAGATCGCGGAGATCCTGTTTCCAGTCCTCCTCTGGGCTGATGATCGTTTCTTCCTTCTGGGAAAGGAAAGCGTCCATGTCCGCCTTTTCCTGCGCCTTCTTGAGCGCCTTGATGCTCAGGCCGATCTTCCTCTCGCGCGGGTCGAGGTGAATGATCTTGGCCTCGAGCAAATCACCCACGTTGGCGAAATTGCGAATATCCTCCACCCGCTCTTCGCTCAACTCCGAGATGTGGATCAGGCCCTCGATCCCCTTTTCTATCTCGAGGAAAACGCCGAAATCGGTGACGTTTGTGATGTTGCCGTTGACGAGATCCCCGATCTTGTGTTTTTGCGGGATATCGTCCCAGGGGTCCTTCTC
>CAZSUQ010000745.1:0-3155 GCA_964609935.1 uncultured Thermodesulfobacteriota bacterium
GTTTCTCCTCGCTCTCCCGCAGCGCCTCCTCCACCCGCTTGCGATCGGTGATGTCCTGAAAGACACAGTGGGTCTGCCTGAACGAGCCATCCTTCTCGCGGCCGATCCTTCCGTTAAACGAAACGACGATTTCGGAGCCGTCCTTCCTGATCATTTCGAACTCAACACCCAGGATGTAGCCCGCGCTTTTGAACTTCGGAAAATTTTCTTTGAACACCTCCAGAAAGTCCGGGTGGATGAATTCCGAGAAGTTCCTCCCCAGCACTTCTTTCCTGGTGTATCCAAGCGTTGTACACCACGTCTCGTAGCATTCAATCAAGTTCCCGTTTGCATCCAGCGACTGGTAGCCAAGCGGGGCGTTCTCGAAAAGGATGCGGTAACGCTCCTCGCTTTCTCGAAGCAGCGCATCTACCTGCTCGTGCTCGAGGATTCCCCGTTCCAACTCCCTGACCCTTTTCTCCAGAGCCTCAAAGGTTGGCTTCCCGGCCATCAGACCGATCCTCTCGCTTTGGAATTCTCAGCGGATTCCATGAAGAATTTCCGATTGATTCGGTAAGGATTATAGACTCAAACGGCTCTTGTTACAAAAGAATAATGTTCAGGCAGATCTCTGATAATCACGGAGGAAACTCCAAAAGCGGCCCATCTCAAGATGTCTCGCCGGGGGACGGAACTTGATGATTCCCCGGGCATGATGGAAAGATATCTTTGGGGCAGTTTCACCTGCTTTGCGCCCCCGATTGCGTGCAATCCTTTTGTCTTTCTTCTAAAATGAGTTACTCTTCTGGAACCGCCGCCTGAACTGCAGTTGTTTGCTATTCCGCCCGGAGGGACCCATGAACGAATCCACCTCCATCCTGGTGGTGGACGAGCACCCGGACATCCTGCAGGCCACCGTCCGCCTTCTTCGGGGGGCCGGATTCGAGGTGTCCGGGGCCTCCACGGGAAACGAAGTGCTCTCCCTCCTCCGGGAAGCGCCGTTCGACCTCGTACTGCTGGAAGTGGTCCTTCCGGACATGGACGGCCGGGAGATCTGCCGGCGGATCAAGTCGGATCCGGCCATGCAGGGCACCCTGGTGATGATGCTGTCCGTAAGCCGTACCTCCTCCGATCAGCAGGCGGACGGGCTGGATCTGGGAGCGGACGGATACATCGTCCGTCCCGTTTCCAACCGGGAACTCCTGGCCAGGGTCCACTCCCTTGCCAGGATCCAGCGGGCAGAGGGGGCCCTCCGGAGGATCCACGAAAGGTTGGAAACCCTTGTGGAGGCGCGAACCGCTGAACTGGCTGCCGCCAACGTATCCTTGCTACAGGAGGTCGAGGTCCGCCGGAGTACGGAGAGGGAGCTCAAGGAGGCCCTCGAAGAGATCGAGCGGATGAAGGACCGCCTGGAGAAGGAGAACCTCTATCTCCAGGAGGAGATCCGGCTGACTCAGCACTTCGAGGATATCGTCGGACAGAGCGATGCCTTGAAGTACGTTCTTTTCCGGGTGGAGCAGGTAGCCCCCACCGATGCGACGGTCCTGATTCTGGGGGAGACCGGTACCGGCAAGGAGTTGATCGCCCGGGCCCTGCACCAGGCCAGCCCGCGCAAGGACCGTTTGATGGTGAAGGTGAACTGTGCCGCCCTGGCCCCGAATCTGATCGAGAGCGAGCTGTTCGGACACCAGAAGGGGGCCTTTACCGGGGCCGGCACCCAACAGCAGGGGCGCTTCGAGGTGGCGGACGGCACCACGCTCTTCCTGGACGAGATCGGGGACCTGCCCCTGGAACTGCAGGCCAAACTGCTCCGGGTTCTTCAGGACGGGGAGTTCGAGCGGCTGGGCAGTTCCCGGACGATCCGGGTGGACGTGCGGGTGGTGGCGGCCACGAACCGCAACCTGAAGGAGGAGGTGACCAGGGGACGCTTCCGGGAAGATCTCTGGTACCGGTTGAACATGTTCCCCATCACCGTGCCCCCGCTCAGGCAGCGCAGGGAGGACATCCCCCTGCTCGCCAACGTCTTTGCAACCCGTTTTGCCAAGAAGCTCGGACGGCAGGTCTGCCGGATAGAGCCCGCCGCCCTGGAAGCCATGACGGGCTATCGATGGCCCGGAAACATCCGGGAGCTGGAAAACGTGATCGAGCGGGCCGTCATCATCTCCCAGGGCCCGGACCTGGTAGTGGAGCTTCCGGCAATGACCGATCAGGTCAAGGACGATTCCCGTACGCTGGAGGAGGTGGAACGCCGGCACATCCTCAGGGTGCTGGAGGAATCCGCCTGGAAGATCGAAGGCCGGGGGGGGGCGGCCCGGGTCCTGAAGCTCAACCCGGGAACCCTCCGTTCCAGGATGAAGAAGCTGGGAATCGAAAGGCCGTAATTTTCCTCTGCCGGACAGCTTTCCGGACCGTTGTTCCTCACATTTCCACCCGCCCCACGTCTTTGATCCCTGTCGCCAGGGCCTTCCGGTGGTAACTTCTTTCCCGCTCGCATTCTTTTTCAGAGGCCTCCTGCTTTCCGTGATATTTCACGGACCCTTGAAATATCACGGTCCCGCCCACCATCCATCCCGTATCTTTTTCTTCTGTCAAACATAAAATACTAACAATTATAGGTAGTTACATGAAATAAGGTCGGCCGGCCGGTCCTGGCACGGCCTTTGTATATATAGCTGATCACATGGAGATAATAAATGCCAGGAGATTTTATGATCATATTCACCGTAACCATAAACGTTCTCCAGGATCGTCAAAAAGAGTTGATTCAAACCGTCCGTTCCCTTTCCAAGGCGGTGTCCTCGGAGAAAGGGTTTGTGGATCAGGGAATGTACCGGAATCTGGAGGACGAGAACTCCATTCTCATGGTGGAACAGTGGGAAACGAAGGACGACCTGGACGAGCATCTGCGGTCGCATTCCTTCGGTGTCCTGATGGGAGCCTTGAACGTCCTGGCCGATTCCTGGGATGTGCGTTTCAACATGGTCTCACACTCGGTCGGCGAGGAGGCAATCCTGGCCGCTCGGGAAACGTAGCCTGGAAAAATATGAAAAGGTTGAATCATTCAAAGAAACCCGCCCGGACGTGAAGCACGAAATCGACCTCGGACATCAGTTACGGCGACTCGAGAACCTGGTATGGAGGTGACCCATCATGAAGGGATCGATGAACAGAGAGAG
>CAZSUQ010000746.1:0-3154 GCA_964609935.1 uncultured Thermodesulfobacteriota bacterium
GGGAATCTGGCGGTCCCACTCGCTGTCGGGACCTCCTTTTCTTTCATCGGCCCTTATGACGGTCCCGGCCCGGGGGGCCACCAGCCAACTCTCGCTCAGGCAGGGGACCCTGATCGATCCGTTTTCCGAAAGGGTCCCCCCGCTGAAACCGGCGACGGTCTCCCCGGGAACAACCTTGAGCTTGTCCCAGAACTGGCGGGCGGTTTTCGGCCAGACGGCCCCGTCGCTCTGCTCGTATTCACCGGCGATGGGGTCTTCCTCGTCACCGGGCCGGAAAAATCCGCATGGATAACAGAGCTTGATCTTCGAACCGTCGGTCATTTTTTGGCATCCTTGTTATTCGTCGGGTGGGATCTTTTCAGACCCCACAGGGCCGTCTGCGTAGTCTCCGGTGACAAAGAGCGGATAGGAATTTTTTCCCAGAGGGGGAGTAAATAGCACTAGACGTACTTATAACGTCAATGAAAATAACAAACAAGATGTTGTGGTTGTTCTCCAGTGTCCAAATACCATTATTATTTCTTTTCTGTTCTTATCTGTTCTTTTCTTGACAGAGGCGGATAAGTCTGTTATCTTTTTTATATTTCCAATGTCGTACTTTACGATATTCGAATAAATCGCTCAGATCCGGAAACCTGTCTTGAAGGCGTAGTCAAGCTGGGCCTTGATGATTCGAACTTCATGGTGCACATAATCAGCCAGAAAGGCATGAACTTCTTTGGAGGAAATCATGAGAATCCTGGATGATGCAATCGTAAAAGACCGCTACGATGTGATTGTTGTCGGGGCCGGCAATGGTGGACTCACCTCTGCGGCCTTGTTGGCCAAGAGAGGCCTGAAGGTCCTGGTGGTTGAACAACACTACATTCCCGGGGGGTGCGTGACCGCCCTTCGCCGCCACGACACGGCCATGGACGTAGGGGCTGCCATCCTCTACGGATGGGGCGAAAAAGGTTACAATCCGCACCGCTTCGTGATGAATGAACTGGAAGAAGAGATCGATATGATTCGTCATGAATCGATCTGGCGCATGCATCTTCTTGGCAGCCACGTAACCATCTGGCACGACAAGGAACGCTTCCTGAATGAGCTTACGGCCCTGTTTCCACACCAGGACAAAGAAATTCGGGCGCTTTACGCAGAGTTTGAAGATTTCTACGAAGCGATGGTCATGTCCAACGACTTGATGATGCCGCCCACCGAACTTTCACCTCGAGACGGGTTGAAAACCTTCCTGAAGAATCCAACCGGAATCATGAAGGTTCTCAGGTTCCTCATCAATAGCGAGGAAGCTATTATCAACAAACACATTTCCGATCCCAAGGTGCTCGGCTTCTTTGATTATGTCACCGGCCTGTTCACGCAGTGCAATACCACCGAAAGCCCCGCTATCCTGGGGGCGACCATGTTCATCGATAATCATGTGGGCGGCGCCTGCTATCCGTCCGGATCCCCTCAAATGCTGCCCAACAAGCTGGAAAAGGCCATTGAGAAGAATGGCGGCAAGGTCATCTACCGGGAGCTGGTGGACGAGATCTTGATCTATCGGGGCAAGGCCTATGGCATCCGCTTGACAGACGGCACCGAAATCATGGCGGACCGGATCATATCCAATGCAGATGTATATCATCTCTACGGCAAGCTGGTGAAACCCAGATACATCAAGCCGAAACGGATGGAATGGGCCCAGAGTTTTGACCCCAGCGTATGTACCCTGCTGATCTACCTGGTGGTTGACAGAGAGGCCGTTCCGGAAGACGCCCAGCCCATTGAGCTGCTGGCCGACAATATTTATAACTTTTCCGACTGCATATGTGTCTTTATCCCCTCGAAGGATGATCCGACACTGGGCCCACCGGATAAGCACTCCTTGACCGTCATCGCTCCAACCTCCTTGAAGTGGCCGCGGCCGGATGATCGCTTCTACCAGTCGGAGGAATACTACGCCCTGAAGGAAAAAGAGGCCAACATTGCCCTGGAAAGAATGGAAAAATGGATCTTCCCGAATATTCGCGACCATATTGTCAGCATGGATATCGGCACGCCGTCTACCCTCGAGCGGTATACTCGAAAAGCATACGGCCATGTGGGCGGGCCGAAACTGACCATGAAGCAGCATTTCTATGCCCGCCTGAGAGCCAAAAGCGACTGGGAAAACCTCTATTGTGCCGGCGACTCTACGTCCATGGGAGAAGGGGTTGTGGCCACATGTGTGTCCGGCATCGGTGCGGCCAACCAGATCCTCCGGGATATGAAGCTGCCGGAATTCAAGCCCCGTCAATACCACAAGCAGTATGTCAACATTATCGAAGGAAAACCCTGGACCGACACCCCGGATCCTTCCGAACCGATCGTTGAAACCTCTGCCATGAGAATCGCCAAAGACTGTCAACACTGCGACAAACCTGCATGCAAGGAGGCGTGTCCGGCCCATATCGAAACGTGTCACTTTGCCCGCCGCATAGAAGCGGGCAACTTCACCGGCGCGGCCCTGGCCCTGCGGGAGGTGAACCCACTGTCCGAGACTTGTGGCTACATATGCCCGTCGGAGCGGTTCTGCGAAAAAGAGTGCAGCCGCCTTGATTTCGATGATAAACCCGTGAGAATCAGAGACCTCCATCGCTGGGTCTGTGGTCATGTTTCCAAGAATGGGGGGTGGGATCGCCATGTGCCGCCGCCTAACGGACACGCGGTCGCTGTTGTCGGTGCGGGACCGGCCGGTCTCACCTGCGCCCACTATCTGGCCCGGCTGGGCTACCGCGTGGATATCCTCGACAAGTCGGACAGGCCTGGCGGCATGATGATCGGTGCCATTCCCTCTGGACGCATGCCGGAAGACGTGTTGACTCGTGAGATTGACATGCTGAAGCTGACCGGGATGAATTTTCAGTATGGGAAGGAACTCGGCAAGAATGTGTCGGTCGAGGGATTGAAGAGCGACTACGATGCAGTCTTTCTGGCCCCGGGCTTATGGGCGGGCCGCCTGCTGAAGATCCCCGGCATGAAACAGGGCAAGGTGACCGACGCCTTGAGTTTCCTGACCAAGAGCCGCACGAAGGGTAAGATCTAGGTTGGCAACATGGTCCTGGTCATTTGGGGAGGCAGTGTCGCCTCGGATGCCGTCCTGGTTGCTCAAGCAGCCGGCGCCAAGGAA
>CAZSUQ010000747.1:0-3144 GCA_964609935.1 uncultured Thermodesulfobacteriota bacterium
CTTTGCATGGGGTTTGGAAGCGCTCTGGCGGTCATTCCCGATGCCGGGGGAGCCTCTAATCACCCGGTACCGGGTGGATGTAAGTGCCTTTGATCTCTTTTTCAGGCCGGCCAAGGCCCAGCGGGAGATCGGTTTTCGGACAAAGAGGGATTTTTCCGACGGTGCAAGGGAAATGGTTGCGTGGTACAGACAGCAACCCGCTTCATCGTAGAGCGTTCCAAAAGGGCTGGAGGCGGGATTCGTGAGGGCCTGCTTAAAAGGGAGAGCCCGGCGTGTCCCGAAGTCGCTCGAGCAACTCTTCGGCAAGGAGACGATAATCCCTGGCGCCTGAAGAACCGGATGCATATTGCAGGATCGGCTTGCCTGCCAGTTGGGACTTGTTCAGGTCCGTGTTCACGGATATCTGTGTCTTAAACAGCTTGTCGGAAAAGGCCTCCTGCATCTTCTCGCTGATGGCCTGGTTCATCAGGATATTCCTTCTGTCCACCCGAGTGGGAAGGACGCCGAGGATCTTGAGGGGATGGTTCAGGCGGAAATTCACGGTTTCAACGGCCTCCAGGATTCCCTCCATCCCCTCGAGCGCAAGTGCGGACATCTCACACGGGATGATGATGTAGTCGGCCGCGACATAGGCGTTGACAGTGAGGTTGCCCAGATTCGGCGGGCAGTCGATCAGGATGAAATCGTAGTAGGTCCTTGCCCGGGTCAATGCTTTTCGGAGCATGAATTCCCTGCCGATCTTGCCGGCCAGTTGTGCATCCGCTTCAAGCAGCGAATGGTCCGACAGGGTGATGTCCAGGTTGTACAGTTCGGTTGGAACGATGGTGTTCATCAACGACCCGTTCTTGGACCCGAGAACCTTGCCGATCCCTATTCCATTGTCTGCAAACTCCCTGCCCAGGCTGATGCTTATGTGCCCCTGGGGGTCCATGTCGATGATCAGCACCTTTTTCTGGTGATGGTGAACCAGGCACGCAGCGAGGTTTACGGTGGTTGTTGTTTTACCCACGCCTCCCTTCTGATTGGAGATCGCTACAATCTTGGCCTGCCTTCCTCCAGAGGGAAGATCTTCCTCAGCGGAGAGGATCCTTTTGATTCTTTGTGCGAGGCGGTCCCGCATGACTGGACTCCTTGAGAGAGAGAAAACACACTAAAACTTTTTTGCTTTCTAGCACAAGAGAGAAAAAAATGTCAATAATTAATACCAGATGTTGTGTGTGAAATATTTTTAGTACAAAATATGATGAATGATAATAGAACAGGATCCTTGTCAGCCGGAATCCTTTCCAATGCTATGCAAAACTGATTGTTTTTCATATATATATTCCTAATAAATTTAATCTTTAATAGGCCGATAATAGGTCGATTATTCATTCCAATTGACATCAAACATAACGATGTTGCATAAAAAGGCAAGGCATTGTTGACATGCTGCAGAAATGTTCGGATCTAGGAACTTCAGGGCATCCATGATATGAACCTTATGTAGAAACAGGATCGGACAGGATCGTAACGCTCAAGCAGGGGTAGAAAGGACCGGAATTCAAACGGTCTGAAGAAAAACATGTACTGTTCATACTACGGAATCCAGGAAAAGCCCTTTTCCATTACGCCGGATCCCAAATACCTGTATCTGGGCAAGACCCACAAAGAGGCCTTTGCCCACCTGATCTACGGGATTCGTGAACGGGGCGGATTCATTGTCATCACAGGAGAGATCGGCACCGGCAAGACCACGCTCTGCCGTGCGCTGTTGAATCATCTGGATTCCGATACACTCGTTGCATTCATCATCAACCCCACCCTGTCAGCGCTGGAGTTGCTCAAGAGCATCAATGAGGATTTCGGTCTCCCCTCCGGCGGGGGGACAAAGAAAGAGCTCATCGACGAACTGAACCGGTTCCTTCTTGAAAAACGAGAGCAAGGCAAGAACACGGTCCTGATGATCGATGAGGCACAGAATCTCGACATGGAGGTGCTCGAGCACATCCGGCTGCTGTCCAACCTTGAGACGGACACGGAAAAGCTGATCCAGATCATCCTCATCGGCCAGCCCGAGTTCCGTGAGATGCTGGAACAACCCCGCCTGCTTCAGCTGGATCAGCGTGTCACGGTCCGTTACCATCTGAGCCCCTTGTCGAAAGAAGAAACAGGAGCCTATATCCGGCACCGCCTTGCCGTGGCCGGAGCAGAGGACAAGATCCGGTTTTCTCCGGATGCGGTGAAGAGGATCGGCCAGTGTACCAGGGGTGTGCCACGGCTGATCAATGTACTCTGTGACCGGGCGTTGCTGATGGGATATGGGCAGAGGACCCGGGATATCAACAAGAGGATGATCAACCCTGCCTATGCGGAGGTGGCGGGCAGGGAGAGAATACAGGCATTCAAGAGCTTTTTTTCCGTTGCTCGACGTGGTCTTGTTCCGGGTCTTACCCTTGCGCTTGTGGTCATCCTGATCGCCTTCATGCTAAACCACTGGTACTTCCGGGATGACGCGGGCTTCAAGGGCATGGAGAAGAAGGACAGGGCAGGGATCGTTGTGACGCCACGCCCTTCCAGGGACAAGGCAGAGGTTCCTGCCCGCAGGATTGCACGGCCCCCGTCGGCAGGAGCCGTTCAGGGGACATCCCCTGAGAAAACGCTCCCTCGAGAAGTGGATGTGCCGGTGAAGCATGATCGGAAGGCTGTTGAGCCGCAAGCCGTACAAGCCGCTTCACAAGGAGGTTCTCAAGGAGAGAATGTCCGTGTCGAGACGCAAGACAATTGGGAAGGGCCCGTCACGGTTGCAACCGTGGAACCGGATCAGGTGTCCATCCCCGGAGCGTCCCTGCCTCCGGAAGAAGAGGAGCCGCTGTCGGAGAGCCCGGACGTTCTGGTGAACCAACAAGGTGTGCAGCCCGTTTCTGGGGGGGATGCATCAAAAGAGACCACCGTTGCCGTGTTGCCTGACAGGGAAGAGGGCTCCCGCGTTGAAGGTGCTGCCGTAAGAGAAGATGAGACCGAAAAGAACGTGGATGAAGAGGCGGCACTCCGGGCTGATCCCAAGCCTCGGAAAGAGGGTGAGCTGAGGATCGTTTCCGGGCAGGAAGGGGAGGATGGGCTGAGAAAGAATCTTTTGCTTTCCCTTTCCGAGCAGACGGTTCG
>CAZSUQ010000748.1:0-3143 GCA_964609935.1 uncultured Thermodesulfobacteriota bacterium
GATGCAGTCGGTCACTGTTACGGCAAAGCGAACATCGCTCACTTCATCTATCCCGGCCCGGGCATTAAAAAATTTATCTATCATCCGGGAACACAGTTCCCGGCGGCCGTTTTCGTCGAGGGCCATATATCGGGAGACATCAATCTCACCTACGGAATAGCGCATACAAGCCACGGTTCCGGCCCGGATGACAGCGGAGATTACGTCAAGCGCTTTTTCAGTTCCCAGCCTGCCCTTAAGGTGCTTGTAGAGGACTACGGCCCCGGCAATCTGTTTCCTGCTGGCCGCTTCGCGGGAATCCCCTGCCGGTCCCAGGGAGGAGAAAGGGTCATGTCCCAGTTGAACGGGCAGCACCCTGAAGGTGCTGACCAGGGCAGGCCAAAAACCGATCTCACGTGATAATGCCTTAAGCCCTTTCCAGGAACTGGAGGCTTCTGCCTTGAAGGGAAGTAATTTCATTTTTTCCTCATGGATGGCGGCCGGATGCAATAAACCTACACCATACCCTTTAGGTCGCTTTTTCGCAATGATTCACAGGATTGGAGGGCCTTTTTCTTGCCATCCCATTAGTCCAAAAAACATGATTAATTTTAGACAATTAAAACTTAAGGAGAAAATGATACTCCGGGCCGTAAAAGCGGCTTGCTTGTAAAGGCTGGAAAGAGCTGCTATTTGTTTGAAATAATTACCAACCAGTGGATTTTTTGCGGTGTAACCACCTTGTTATTGGCACCTCCAGAACTATGCAGTGAAGGGGGAAAAGGGTATGGACGATACCGGGAACCTCACCGTAAACCCGGAGAAAAAACCGGCTGGAACAGGACCCTCGGCAATGTTGATGTTCGCGGGCTATGCCCTTGGCGGCACCGGTATCTTTCTCGGCTTTGGTGCGGAAAATAGTTCACAGGCCCTCTCATGGGTAGTGCTCTTTTCAGTAGGCGCCCTGGGTGTTGTCTCCTTTGTCAGGCACGCCCTGTTCCATCGCAGTGATGCGGCCCGCATGGGGTGGGACCTGGGACGGAGAAACAACTTCCAGGTGGAGGTGGGCGTGGCCAACCTGGCATGGGGCCTGACTGCCTTTGCCTGCGTGGTGTGGGACTGGGGCCTTGCCGCACAGGCTGCCGTTACCTTCACTTTCAGCCTCTATCTTTTTCAGGGAGCCATCCTTCATGTGGTCTCTATCCTCAGTGCCGATGAGCAGCGCAGTGGGAAAGGGGCCTGGACAGCGGTATCCGCCACCCTTCTGCTGGCAACCCTGCTGTGCTACTTTGCGGTGGCAGCCCTGCATGAAGCCGGGGTCAGCCCCTTCTGACCCGCACACCTGCAAGGCCTTTCACCGCATTTTCTATGACACATCCTCAGAGTGCAGTGTCGCCGTCGTAAAGCAACACGTAGCATCCCAAAGCTATAGGCACCTATGGCTTGTCAAAACACACCAATAACTTCATATGGTCATTCCCCTCTTTTAGTTCATATCTAAATCGATTAACCGTTACTAATATTAGTCAACAAACCACACATAAACCGCTTTTTCCTGACAGGCCTTTCCCGTCCGCAGATAAGCATTTTATACTTTAAGGAGTCCTTCATGGCGAACATGAAAGATGCCCAATCCAGCTCTGGTTAAACGACGGATCGTGCATACGGAAGCGACCGGCATATCGCCATCACGTCTGGTCCTACGATTTTGTGCACGAGCGGACCCATGATGGCAGGCCGATGCGTCTATTGACGGTGATTGACGAATACAGCCGGGTGGCCCTGGCGGTGGAGGTTGAGCGGAAGATGAACTCCCAGGACGTGCTGCGGGTCCTAGGCCGGCTGTTTGTCCGGCATGGCACACCCGGTTACATCCGGAGTGACAACGGACCGGAGTTCACGGCTAAGGTGGTCAGGAGGTGGCTGAAAAGGCTCAAGGTGGGGACTCTATTCATTGAGCCCGGTAGTCCATGGGAAAACGGATACAATGAATCTTTTAACGGGAAACTGCGGGACGAACTGTTGAACCGGGAGATCTTCACCAGCTTGAATGAAGCCAAGGTGTTAGTGGAACAATGGCGGAAGGATTACAACCAGCAACGTCCACACAGTTCTCTGAAGGATGTGCCGCCGGAAGAATATATTCAGAAATGGAGGAGGCCAGAATCCCGAAAATTGGCCCATGGCGGATTTTCCTAACTCAGGATTTGGACCAGTTTCTGGGTGCAGGTCAACATGAAATTCTGGTCGGAGGGATGTCCCCTTACGTTGGAGCATCTCAGATGTGAGGAATTGCCTGCGAATATGAAATGGCCCAGAGCGTCAACGTCGCGTCTTGCCCGGGTCTGGTGAAGTCTGTTGTTCGATTTTCCTCGTCTCATAAAGGACGATTGGCAGATGCTGCCTAAACTGTGAGAAATCCTTATCGGTCGTGAAGATAGCCAAGCGGTACCGGACGGCAACCGCGCAGATCAGAAAATCCGTGTTTGACCCTTGAACCCCTTTTCCTCTACAGAGATTGAAAAACCGTGCAGCCGTGACATAGTCTTCGGTTTTGATTTCAAGGTCCGGAAAGGCTCGCAGGTGTTTATCCAGCTTCTCAAACTGGGCCTCTTCTCGTATGCCCGAAAGAATCTCTTGTCGGATCGGCCCGATGATTTCCACCCGACGTTCTGAAATCAGACTCCTCAGCTCATGTACCACTTCAGGTTCCGTGCGCTTCGACCTTCGAAGTGCAGCAGACCAAACGCTCGTGTCTACCAAGACCTTCAAGCTGTTTTCCTCTGTTTCTTGTAGTTATACGTAGGGTCGTAATCCACCAATCCGAACAAAGAAAGAACCTTCTCCTGCTCCAGATGGTGGATATAATCTATAAGTGCCTTTGTGACTGCCGCCTTTTTCGTGCGGTGTCCACCTAGCTTCACGGCTCGTGTGATCAGTTTGTCATCGACTTGAAGATTTGTCGCCATGTTCATCACCTCCACACATATTATCACACATTGGTATGTGTGAAGTCAATGATTCAAGACAAGGATTCTGGTATTCTATGTTTTTTGAGGCGTACCTGACTTGAAGGGGTTTCATATCCCTATCAAACCAATTAATGGAACGGGGTTCCCAAAAAAACAAGGACACCCATGATGAGAAAGCATACGTAGAAAAAG
>CAZSUQ010000749.1:0-3135 GCA_964609935.1 uncultured Thermodesulfobacteriota bacterium
CATCCATGTGGTATGGTCGGAAATTGCTTGCAGCCCATGTGTGAACGTTGCCAACCACCGGTTCTCACCCTGCACGGACAATGTGTGCATGAAACAGATCTCCGTGGAACAGGTTTTCGGCGAGGTGAAGAGGTGTCTGGAAGGATGATGAAGGAGGGAAAGGGTTCCTTTGGTGATCAATCCGAAGATTCCATGCTTACGCCGCTCGCAGGAGAAGGCTTCATGCAATATGCGGGTTAACCCTCTGCTCGTTGTTTCCCGGTGTAGTAATGCTCCGGCATCTCTTTTCGGGTCTTCCGGGTGGGGTTGATCCGATCCACAGGCAGATCGAAGACCTCGGACATAAAGGTCAGCAGGATACGAAAGGTGGCTCCCCAGAGGATCTCTTCTTCCCCTCCGTCCTCCACAATCATGCATGGGACCTCATAAGAGTCCACCCCGAACAGCTCTTTTCCGCCGGAGGGGAGGACGATTCTGCAGAGTGCGTAGCTCTCCGGACAAAAGAATCGCTGCAGCGGAAGCCGGATGATCTATTCCACTTCCAAGTTGGGTCTCGGTTTCCAGGGGCGCCGAATTCTCCCGACGACCGGAAAGATCACCCGACGGAAGTTCGTTAATTCATGTGTGGGCAGGGCTCCCAGGTACTCAACGTACCAGGGTTTGAGCCGCATCTCCTCCCAACTCTCCCTGAGCCCGCCTGCCAGAATGAACAGAAGGGTCTCTTTCTCTTCCTTGTCGAGTTGCAGGAGCTGCCCAAAGGGCCCCGACCAGGTGGAAGGAAGGATCCTCAGGGAAAGCAGCTTTGCCAGGAAACCGTCAAGCCTGCGGTCCGCCCCCCCTCCCGGACAGCAAAGATCTCCGGGTTGCTGCACATAGTCCGACCTCTTGTTCAGAACAAAGACCGTCTCCTGTCGGTCCGAGTCCACCTCCAGGGGCACCAGCACCCCTGAGGCAGACCATTTTTCCCCTGCCCGCCGTTTTCCCCTCACGAACCGCATCCTCTCCAGGAATTCGGTCTGAGAACCCTGCAGACGCTGAGAGAGCAGTTGCCTCAATCGATTCAGATCTGAAAAGGTTCCTTGCAGCGTTTCCGCGTCCATTCGACCCATCTGCTTGTCTGCTTTCCGTTTCCATGGTTCCAAGGGAAAAGCGACTCCAAGGATCAATGGAGTTCACCCTTCCTATCGATCGGCGACTTCCTCATAAACACGGGCCAACTGGTTCACGACGCCCTGTGGTGAAAATTTTGATGTGAACAGCTCGGATGACGCTTTTCCCGGCGCTCCGCATCCACACACAACCGCACGAGCCTTTCCGTTAAGGAAGATACATCACCCGGCTGAATGAGGTAGCCCGTTTCTCCATCAATGACTTGTTCCGGAATGCCTCCCACTTCCGTTGCGATCACGGGCAACCCGGCTGCCATTGCCTCAAGGATGGATCCGGGCATCCCTTCAAAATAGGAGGGAAGCGTATAGATATCTGCACTCAAAAATTGTCGGTATTTCTCATCATCTGAAATCTTCCCAAGCAGTTCAACAAAATTCTCCAATCCCCGTTCCGCAATGATCCTCCGAATTCTCTCCGCATCGCCGTAACCGCATAGGCGAAAGAGGACATTTGAAGATCGAGTCACGACCCCGGGAATCGCCTGGAGAAGATCATCGAGTCCTTTGCTTGGAATGAGATTGCCAAGAAAGAGAACAACAACTTTGTTTGACCTTTGAGGTGTGCCGACCTTCTTGAATTCTTTTTCTGCAGCTGTGTTGTAAATCGTGTACATACGACGATTGGATGTATATTTCTTGATCACATTCGCCCAGCTTTTCGACATGGTCACTACGGCTGCAGCCCGGTCGAGGACCTTCCGGACCGAAGAGGTGTTTCTGGGATGTTCCGTGACAAATTGTTCAAATCCACCGGAAACGACTTGCATCACATAGGGGACCTGAAAGATTCTCGGCAAGACAGAAAGGATTCGTTTGCGATAAAAGCTGTTGTAATAGGAAACCTGGAAATGTATCAAATCAGGTCTACGAAACAAGATTTGGACGAAGAGGGATGCGAAGGCCCAAAGAGCTTCCATTGTCTTGGAGATTCTTCGGTGCGGTTTGTAGTGCTTGAGTGTGGATATATAAACGAGACGTACCCGATCTCCCAAGCCGTAAAGCAGCCAGGTATTCACCATGGCCGATATCCCGCTGTTCGTGCTCAGAGACGGTCCCAGCATGACGACGCGTAATCGTGGTTTGCTATCTCGGCTGTTTCTACTCATTCTCGGAAACTCTTATTGGACATTCTTTGAGGAGTCGTTCAAACTTTCGTGAAGAAAAGAACGATAACCCTTGTGCTCATTGACTTTCCAGAGAATAAGCCACGGTCGTGGACAAGTCAATTTGATGGCCTAATTGGACCTCTAGACGATTGATCCCAATTTTTGTACTATCAAAATGTTAGAGAATGACTCATCTTCTCATGCGTTTTCTCCGAAAAACGAACCACTCCTGCGGCAACGGCTTCACGAAAGGACAGATGCCACTACACGTTATTTTGAAAAGGTTTTTCTATGAAACAGGTTATCCAGAACTATAGGACAGGTGAACTGAAGGTAGAAGATGTGCCACTGCCGACCTTGAAGAAGGGTGGTGTGCTGGTGCAAACGGTGTATTCCCTTATCAGTGCGGGGACCGAGAGGGATACCCTGAAGATCGCGCAGAAAAGCCTTGTGGGCAAGGCACAGAGCAGACCCGATCTCGTTCAAAAAGTCTTTGACACGATGAAGAAAGAGGGAATTCAAAAAACCTATCAGATCGTATCGGACAGGCTCAACACACCCGTCCCTCTCGGGTACAGCCTGGCGGGACAGGTCCTCGAAGTTTCTCCGGATGTAGAGGGCATTTTCCCCCGAGATCTCGTAGCCTGTGCGGGCGCAGGACATGCCAACCATGCAGAAATCGTCTTTGTTCCCAAGCACCTATGCGCCTCCGTCCCGGAAAATGTATCTCTAAAACATGCTGCTTTTTCAACCCTCGGCGCCATCGCTCTGCATACCGTACGACAGGCGTCCGTTGGTATCGGAGACCGGGTGGGTATTATCGGGATGGGATTGCTGGGCCTGTTGACTCTGCAGATATG
>CAZSUQ010000750.1:0-3128 GCA_964609935.1 uncultured Thermodesulfobacteriota bacterium
CTTTCTATTCCCGGGCGGCGTCACGGAATACGGCACATCGGTCCTTGAAAAGCCATTGACCAGAGAGTCCCTGTTGCAAAGGGTTCAACATCTGCTCGAACTGCCTCCCCAAAATAGAGGTTAGAATAAGAAACGGATCCACGTTCCATCTCCCCTGAAAACCGGCCATCTCCGGGTCGCTCGCCTGCTCTGTCATCAATGTAAATTTCTCATTTTCTACTTGAAAAAAGATCGATTCTTGTATAAAAAGGATTAAGAAACGATAGCTAACTTATGAATAAATAAGATATTACAAGCTTGAAGGCAGGATCCAAGCCCTCAACTTCCAGATATGTACCTATGGTGATGCCATGAGATCGGTTATGAACGGGTCCGGCTGCCTACTGGCAAGCGGGCTGATCTTCTCCATCCTGCTCGGTGTTGCAGGCTTCGTTTCCTTCAGGGATGCATCCACCTTTACAAAGCAGGTGTTCATCTTTGCAATCATCATCATCTCCGTTGCTTCCATCTACGGCCTGCTCGCCGTGATCCTTTCAAAGATCCGGAGATACAGATAGAAGCGCCCTTTGGATACCTGCCGCGCCATTGATATGTAAACCGTCCCTGCCCCACTGCTCAACCTCAGCCCTTTCTTCTTGTTGAAGTTCCTATCCTCTGTTCAAACGCTTTCTATGCATGAATAAACGCTCAAACTTGACTTGGAACGCTCTTTCTGTCATACACATTTTCTCGGAAACATGCTTGCGAACGATCAAGATCAGTCTCAGAACATACCCGGGTCCGGCATTCGAGCAGCTCATCCACAGGAAAAGGAGGAGATCACATGCGGTTGATTCTTTTAGGAGGCCCCGGCGCAGGCAAGGGCACGCAAGCCAACTACATCAAGGATCGATACGATATTCCACAAATCTCCACCGGTGACATGCTCCGTGCAGCGGTCAAGGAAGGCAGCGAGTTGGGGAAGAAGGCCAAGGAGATCATGGATGCCGGCAAACTCGTCCCGGACGATGTGATCATCGGCCTGGTCAAGGAACGGATCAAGGATCCGGACTGTGAAAAGGGGTTCCTTTTCGACGGGTTTCCCAGGACGATTCCCCAGGCCGATGCCATGAAGGATGCCGGGGTCCCCATCGAAGCGGTGGTGGACATTGACGTGCCGGATGAAGAAATCATCAAGCGGATGAGCGGGCGTCGCGTTCACCTGGCAAGCGGGCGAACCTACCACGTCATCTTCAACCCCCCCAGGGAGGAGGGGAAAGACGATGAAACAGGCGAACCCCTGATCCAGCGTGATGACGACCAGGAAGAAACCGTTCGCAAGCGACTGGAGGTCTACCACGATCAGACCGAGCCGCTGATCGGCTATTACAAGCAGTGGGAAAGCTCAGGTGGAGCAGGTGCTCCCAAGTACATCCGGATCGAAGGCGTGGGCAAGGTTGACGAGATCCGGGATATGATCTTTAAAGCATTGGACGCGATGAAGTAATCTTCGTATCTGCAGGGAACAGCAGCGAAAAGGGTTGAATCCTGTTCAGGCGGGATTCGACCCTTTTTTTCTTCTTCATTTTCATTGAAGATACCGGGCACTCCGGCCAGGGTTCTCTTCTATCAAAAGACCGTTTTGCAGATACCGATTTTTCACCCTTGCCATGAAGGTCCGCTGCTTCATAGAATGAGGCCGGAACCGAACAAGGATTCTTCTTTGAACAGGCCTTCCGCAACCATTCTTGGAGGGATCGCAGATGTTCCGCTTAAAGCCTCCACGAACGAGGAGAGTCATCGTTCTCCTGAACATTGACTTCATGGGCGTGGCTTGTTGTGGACTTCTTATCTGTCTTTTCATTCTTTTCGGCTGCACAGAGGGGCCGGGTAAACAAACCGCCTCATCCTCCGTTGATCACCTCCCCAATTTCATCCTGATCTTTACAGATGATCAGGGGTATGCGGACGTGGGGGTCTACGGTGCCACGGATATCCTCACCCCGAATCTCGATCGAATGTCTGAACAAGGGGTCCGATTCGAGAGTTTCTACGTCGCTGCCCCTGCCTGTACGCCCTCAAGGGCCGGCCTGATGACCGGATGCTACCCCAAGCGGGTCGGTCTCCATCAGGGTGTTCTCTGGCCTCATGCCACCATCGGCTTGAATCCAAACGAAATCACCCTTGCAGAGGTCCTCAAACAGAGGGGATATGCAACGGCGTGCATCGGGAAATGGCACCTGGGGCGCCCCCCTTCCCTTCTCCCCACCCGGCAGGGTTTTGACACCTTTTTCGGGCTTCCCTACAGCCACGACATGACCCCGGACCACATCTTTTCTCTCTTCGGAGGGAACTTCCCTCCAGTCCCCTTGATGCAGGATGAAACCATCATCGAGGAAGGCGTGGACCCCACCACGCTGACCCAGCGTTACACAGAAGAGGCAATGCGGTTCATTCGCGAGAACCGGTGGAGGCCCTTTTTCATCTATCTGGCTCACAACATGCCGCACTACCCCGCCCGCGCATCAGAGGAATTCGAAGACCCCATCGTGGACCCCACCCATCGCGGTGTTTACGCCTCTGCCGTGGAGGAGATCGACTGGGGCGTGGGTCGGATCCTCGAGCTTCTCCAAGAGCTTGGCCTGGAAGAAAACACGCTGGTGGTCTTCACCTCGGACAACGGCCCCTGGCGCCTGGTCCGCCTCTTGTTCGGGGAGCCCACAGGAAGCGCCCTGCCCCTGCGTGGATGGAAAGGGGAGACCTTTGAAGGGGGGATGCGGGTACCTGCCATCATGCAATGGACCGGCCGTTTACCTGCCGGTGTTGCATGCGGGGAGCTTGTCACCAGCCTGGATCTTTTACCCACCTTTGCCGCATACGCCGGGGCGGAACTCTCAGCCGACCCTGATCACAAGATCGACGGCAGGGATGTATCCAGTGTTCTGGAAGAGCCGGACAGCTCGTCACCACACGATTACCTCTTTTACTACGACAGCGAAACAGGTCTTCTTGAATCGGTTCGCGATGCACAGGGTTGGAAGCTTCATATGAGGAAGGGAACGCGCAATGTCAGAGAGCTTTATAACCTGGCCAATGACATCCGCGAGGCCTATAACGTTTTTGATCTTCACCCTGACGTGGTGTACAGG
>CAZSUQ010000751.1:0-3127 GCA_964609935.1 uncultured Thermodesulfobacteriota bacterium
GAGGGGGGGGAGGGTAAACCGGGGGATCACTTGCATTTATTGTTCAACGCTTAAACATCTTCTTGAGTAGCCACGCAGTGCCTCCACAAAGGAGAATTGTCAGCGCAAACAAGCAAACCAGCAGAAGGACCATGAATATCGTATCTGCCCCTGTCATCGTCTCAATCCTCCACCACGACCACCCCAGGAGCCGTAATTCTCTCCTGTTTGGGTCGTCTTGCGGCCGCGGACGCTCGCATCTTCCTGCGCAACTCCGCACGGCTCAAAATGTCGTGATGTTCCTTGCACAGCCACCGAACGCGCAGTTCATGACCTCGCTTGTAGCTGTCGTGATGCGCTTCCGTTGGCAGTTTACCGCATGGTTCTGCGCCCTTTTCGCGCCAGTTGCAGGGCAGTTGACGGAGCTCGCCACGCTTGACGGCCTGCCGAACGGCTCTTCGGGCCCGGACTTTGACTGGATCGGAGAGGTTTTTGGCCTTCAGGGCCGCGAAAATGGCGTCTAAGCGTCTTTGTTCCCGGGCACGCGTCTCTGCCCTCCGAGCCTCCACAAATGGATTCTGTGGCAACTCAGGGGCCTGGACGGCCTTGGAAACGGGTTCCGCGGAGGTGGCTGGCCCTTTTGGCCTGGTTTTGGGGTCATTTGGGGTCACAGAACACCACGAGAGGGTCTTCGCAGTCCTCGCGGGATACGTACTGCTTCACACCGTTGACGATTTGCATGATGCCTCGGTCCTTCCCACACTTGGCGCACGTCGGCTCGGTGTAATATCCGCGCAGGCGGCACATGTTGAAGGTCTGGGCCTCATTACTGAGAACGAACGGCATCAGTACTTCTTGCCGCCGCCCTTCTTTTTGCTCTTGCCCTTCTTGCAGCCCATGGTGATCGCTCCTTGGTTGGTGGTCGTTGGCTAATTAGGATGAGGTTCAAGTCTGCTCATGTGTGTTGGCGGGTGTCAAGTGTGACAACTTGTCGCATAGTAACGCCGCCCGCTAGCATATTATTAGTAACGTAACGCCTACCCCTTTAGGGGGGCGTACGTTACGTTACTAGTAATGTCGTTACTGGTAACGGGCGTTACGTTACTAGTCACGCGTCCGATCTCCACTTGCCATCAAACCCCTTTTTGGCCCTTTTTTGCCTCAAAAGTTCCTTTAACATTCGAGAAACACGAGGTTTTGTTATTTTCAGGGCCTTATGGATGGAATACTCACTTACCCCACCTTCTGCGTCATTTAGGTGGTTTTCTATGTCATTTAGCACACTTGCGTCGTATTTGGCCTCAGATGAGCCGCTTTGGCCTCCTTCTGTGGAATATGGCTCACACGTCTCTAATTTCATGGACCACAACCCGTCTGGGTCGCCTTCATCTTGCGGAAGAATGGTCCGATTGATGGTGAACCCAATCTTGTCCGGGCTCTCTTCATCTCGAAGGATGACCTGGACATTACGAACAGCACCATTCTCGTCACTCTCTTTGGTTAGTATTATCCCGCTGTCCAGCCATGCGGATATTGCAGTGCTGCCGCGGAGTTGATTTAGGGCAGAGTTGAAGCTTTTCCCGCCCTTATTGAAGTGGTGACACACGATTACTGACATGCCTGGTGCGTGTTTGATGAGCGACCTGATTTCGGCGAGGATGGGCTGTATTTCGCTACTACTTTCGTCCTTTTCTCCGCTGTGGATGCTGATTAGGGGGTCCATGATGAGTAAATGGGGCTGAAACTCATCAATTGTGGCCTTGAGTTGGGCTCGATGTCGGGGATTATCAACGTGAATATCGTCCCCTAGAAGTTTGATTTGCATGCCCATGTCGACGGGATCGAGCCCGCGGCCCCAGCACATGGCGTAAAGCCGCCTTTTCATGGCCTTAAACCCACCTTCTGGGCTATAAATCAGCACCTTTCCGGCCTCTTCAACCGGCCACTCGCCGAATGCGTCGGTTCCCGATGCCTTAGCAAGTGCAAGTTCAAGAGTGAGCCATGTTTTTCCGGTCTTCTGCTCAGCTCCAACGATGCAGCACGACTCCTCGGGCAAAATGCTCCTAATTTGCCACTTAGTAGGCTCAGGGAGCCCATCGGCCCATGAGACAAGTTGAAATGGTCCCAATTCATCAATTAGACGCTGGTCAATATCTACAATTTCAGCAGGTTTGGGCTCATCCACGGTTGTCTCCCTTCTCTGTCTCCATCACCACCCAGCAGGAGCGGCCCTTGTCCACGGCCATGTCTATCTCGTGCTCCAGCGCCGGGTCATCTGGGTCGAATCCGAACTCTTCGGCCTTGTTCTTTATGGTGGAAACGATGCGATGTTCTGGCCACTCCGGGTTTGTTGCCTGCTTGTATCCAGCGGCACGAGCCATGGCCAATACGGTCTTGAGGTCTTCGAGTTTAGCGAGCGGCATCGTCACCCCGCAAAAAGCCGCCCCCCCGACTCGGTCGGTTGATGGGCCTTGGGGAAGGCACCGAACCGAGGGGGCAACAGTTTTTATTGAATTGTGTGATGGTTTCCCATCAACCGTCCACCACCATGCCCACACCCCGCGCCCCGCGTCAACTATTTTCAGCCTCAACCGGTTCCATCCTGGCAGCCAGTTCCCGATAGCAATCCGCCAGCAGCCGCAGCGTCCACGCCTGAGCCTGAGCCCGTCCCCGACACGTCCAGACCGGGATGCCGTAGCGCACGCTGAGACGCCGCAAGTGCGCCCACGTTGCCTTGATGTTGTACGGGGACCGCTGCTTGTCAGGTTTGGGTGGCGGGTCCGCTGCCATCATGGCGAAGTCGCACTCCACTACGATGCAGGCGTAGCCCCCGGCGGCGATCATGACCTGCATTCGCTTGCACTCCCGGGCGAACCGCTGGCGTCGTCGGACTGAGTGGAGGGTGGCGCAGAGGTCGGCAGCAGATTTACGTTCTATCCCTATTAGATGGTTGAGGCGGTCCAGGGAATAGTCCCCGGTACGAAGAGCACGTCGCACCGTGGCCGTCTTCCGGAACGTGTACGGCGTTTGCTCCCGACTATCCACCACGACCCGCACATGCCCCGGCAGCGGGCTCAGGTCCGGCTTGTGGGGCGGCGGGGTGGAGGTGGGGGCGTAGTGGTGGGACCCGAACTTGAGCACCTTCACG
>CAZSUQ010000752.1:0-3120 GCA_964609935.1 uncultured Thermodesulfobacteriota bacterium
GTTGAACCTGAGATCACCCATCACAACGGTGGCCGTGAAAGGCGTCAGGTCCCGCATGGCCAGCAGGCCTGCACGGCCCTGAAAGGATTCACCGCTGTGATCGAACAGGGTTCTTGCATTCGTGACCACGGTAAGGGATCCGAAGCGGTTGTGCTTGCCCGGAAGGGGATGGGCAAAGGGGCGGATCATGACCTTGAAGACACCGGCATCTACGTCCACCTTTGTGAGGGGTCCCCGAAGCCGGTGAATCTTGGGTGCCGAGGGGTTCACCTCTGCAAGGAGAAAGGGCCGAACGGTAACCACAGGCAGCCCACCGGGTCCGAACGCCACCCGGTTGGACGCGCTCAGGTCAAAGTCGAGTGTGAGATGAGCCGGGATGCCGGGGGCCACGGGTAGAGCCTTCCTGCCCGCCAGGTGCACCGCCAACTCAAGGGTGGTGACCTCGTTTCCGTATACATCCTGAATGGAGCCCGCCTTCACCGGCTTGCCCTGTGAATTCTCCACCCAGATGCCCGCATCCTGATAGTCCAGCGTGAGTGTGACCTTTTCGTAGAGGCCGGCAGGGACGGTTGCGGCCGTGAGGAATTCCGTCATCTCGGTGTATCGGGCAAAGTCAAAACGGGTCCTGACCGGGAGGGTGTCCACCACCACACCGTCCTTCCTCACCAGGGAGAGAGCAACCACGTCCACCATGTAGCTCACAAAGTCACCCTCTCTGTCTGTGAGCCCGATCATGACCAGGCCGTCTCCTTCCGCCTGGTCGATCCCACCCGAGCTGCTGCATCCGAAAACCCCCAGTGTCATTGCGAGGATGCAGACAATAAACGCCAGAAGAACAACCTCTGTACCGGGTTCTCTGTTGATGGACCTTCCTGATCCGATTCGTCCTTTACGATTCATGGAGACTCCTCCTTTTTCGGCAAAGCTGTGGATGAAAGGAATGCACCTGGGTTTTGATCTGATGTCGTCACATCGATCTTGGCATGGACCGGCCGCCGTTCCCTTTCCCTGGGCTTTTTCCAGCATTAGACGAACCGCGCATCCCGTTTGTCTACAAGGGTGCCGGAATCCGTCATACAGAAGGCCGTCAAAGCAGCAACGAGGCGGTCAGGGATAGCCAAGCGTGTGACATGTCATACATTTCGGCACAGCTTTTCCACCGGCTTCCTTCGGACAGGTCCTCACGGGACTGCCCTTGCCTTAAGCTGGTGGTTGTCGTCAAATACCTTGACGGTGGTTCTCCCACAGGAGACTTCCACCCCATAAGCACTTGCCCATGCCGGGCGCACACAAATCGCTGGTGCGGACGGTGAAGGCCGCCGCACAGCTCAAACGTTAGACGGACGATGAGCAGACTTTCCGCTGCTGGAGATCACGACACATTCCACGACAGATCTTATTTGTGCGAGACCGTTTCGGCTTGACATCCGTTACCGTGTGAGGTAACATTACGCATGGTTAAGGTTCGTAGGTCGAACCACGTTTTCGTTTCATGGAAGGGCGACCATGGCCCACGGCATCTTCATGTCTACAGGGAAGGCCAGCTCGTACTCAAGTGGGATTTGGAAAACAAGCGGGCGATGAAGGGCAAAGCGACAAGGCGGCTCCTTGCCCTTATCGAACAACTTGAGCAGGAAGGTCTGCTATGAAGATCAAAAAAGTTACGGCAAACAATCGCAAGAAGGCATTCGAGGTTCATACGGCGTCGAAATCTTATTCGTTTCCCTACGCGAAACTTGAGCGTAGGCCTACGGGGGCAGACCGGATAGAGGCCGTGTTCGTGGACCCTGAACTGGGAAGAGAAGCGTTTACATACGTTCTCCACTCGGGAACGGAAGGGACGGTACACATCGACCACGTCCTGGAGTACAACGAGCACCCCGGCTATCTTCGTGATCTGCTGCTTTACAAACTCACCCTGGAGGCACAAGAAAGGGTTGAATCAAGCCCTCTCAGCAAGCGAGAGATCATCCGACGCCTTGGTACTTCGGCCACGCAGTTCTATCGGATTCTCGACCAGACCAACTACCGCAAGTCCATCGATCAAGTCTTAAGTCTCCTTCATGTGCTTGACTGCGATGTAGACCTCATCGTCAAAGACCGAGCAGTGAATTTGGGATGAAGAAAACGGACCGTCCAACATCCGGCTGGAGCAGGCCTGCCAGATCCCTCAAGATAGACATGTTACGGCGCCAGGTAGACTGCTCAGCCATGCGTTGGACCGCAAGCAGGATTTCCTTATGTTTGGTGAGAAAAGAGTTGTGGACAACAGGGTATTCCTGCTGGGGCTTGACGACCTCTACCGCGAGGCAATGAAGGGAAACGAGGTTGCCGAACTGCTGCCCTGTGCACGGCGGGTCGCCCAGGCGCTCGGGGTTCCCCCCGTGGATGTCCCGGTGGAAGGCTACTATACGGAATCCCCTGAGTTGACGGAGTACTTCTGCCTGATTCGAGCTTTGCAAGACGTTCAGGAGTCGTCAAAACCTGTGGTTGCATCCCTGCCGGAGTTTGGTCGCCTGTCAGACGTTGTTTCCTCTCCGATATTCGGACGACCCATCAGCGAGGGCAAGCTGTTAACGAAAGGACAGGACCCGTTGTCCCAGGCGCTCAAGGACTCGGCGCCGAAATGGTCCATCGAGCCGCTTGTCACGCTCGCCTGCACGGTCGCACAGGAGTGGGACGACTGCTCGCTCGTTGGCCTGGCCGCGCGAGCCAGGGATGCGGTGGTGCTCACGGCAACACGGGAATCGGTCGTGCTCTATGCCAGGAGGATTCTCGGCTCGGCTCGGCGGAAGCCGCGATATTCGTGGGAGGTGGACAAGGACCTGTCAGAGGCGGCGGCCCGATTCGTCCAGACCTTCAACAGGCTCTTCGGCGACCAGCTGCCGGCACCGGAGAAGGTGCACGCGGAGGAATACTGGCATGCGTGCAGAAGAAACGAGGTCCTTGGACGTTGTGTATGGATTGGATCCGACGATTCCAAAAAGCCTGTGGTTCACTATCACTGGGCCGTGTGCCGGGAAGAGGACCTCATTGTAGATGAATTCTGGCATCCCGAGACCTGGACCACGGAAAGGTACCGTTCCGCCCTACCTGAGAACAAGGGCCGGCCTCGGTTGT
>CAZSUQ010000753.1:0-3114 GCA_964609935.1 uncultured Thermodesulfobacteriota bacterium
TGCAGGAGAAGGCCAGGAGCCTTTCCGTGCCGCACGCGTGGCAACGAATCCGGGCAAAACCCGCGTGGGGGTCACCACAGGCCAGGTACCGGACCATGACCTCCTTGAGATACGGCCGCCAGAAGCCGTAGCGCTTCTCGAACCGCTCGGGCCAGAACTGTTCCAGGGCCTCGTAGTGATCCTGCACGCACTGGTACAGGGGCGTCAGGTGGGGCTTTCGGGGCCGGTAGACCGGGCAGGGGTCTCAAGCGGTTCGGGTGCCACGACGTGGGCGTTCGCTGCGGCGGGTGGGGGCACATCGTCCTGGAGATGCGGGTAGAAAAGCGTTCCGCCGGCTCGGGCTAACCCATTGATCTTGTGTGCATTTATCATTGACAGGCAGATCCGCGGCTTGCGGGGTTCGTGTGGACGGCTCCACTCCCTGCTTTCTCATTGCTTGTCCAGAATCCGCCGGACGGTTTCCGCGATCTCTCGCATGACAAGCGGTTTCATCACGAACGCCTCGATCCCCATCTGTTTCGCGCTGTCTTCCGTGACCATATCGCTGAAACCCGTGCAGAGAACGATCGGAAGGCCCGGTCGAATCCGCAGGAGTTCCCGGGACAGGTCCATTCCGGTCATGGTCGGCATGGTCATGTCCGTGACGAGCAGATCATACTGCTCAGGCTGCGCTTCAAACACCTCCAGGGCTTCCCTGCTGCTGGTCCTCACGGTGACCTGGTATCCCAGGTGCTGAAGCATCCTTCCTCCCAGATCCGCGATGCCTTCCTCATCGTCCACGAAAAGAACGTGCTCGGACCCTGTGGGAAGTGAGGCAAGCCCTACGGACGCAGGTTCCACATCCTGCACCAACAACGGGAGAAGCACTTCGAAGGAGGTTCCCTTCCCCGGTCCACTCTCCGCGCGAATGGCTCCGCCGTGATTCTTGACGATCCCGTGGACCACGGACAGCCCCATGCCGGAACCTTCGCCGACCCCTTTCGTTGTGAAATACGGGTCAAAGATGCGCGCAAGGGTCTCCGGCCCCATACCATGACCCGAGTCGCTTACCGTCAGGGCCACGTATTCACCGGCAGGCAGATCCTGGTGAAGGGCCGCGGCTTCCGGATCCAGTTCCGTATTCCCCAGGCTTACCTCCAGGACGCCCCCTTTCTCTCGCATGGCGTGGGTCGCATTCGTGCAAAGATTCATGAGAATCTGGCTGACCTGTGTGGGGTCGCCGAGGACGGTATCCGTGCGAACGTTCAGATCCTGTCGAATCTCTATGGTTGTCGGGGTGGTGGAACGTATCAACCGGAGCGAATCCTCGACAATGGGCCGGAGACGCATGGGTTTCTGTTCCTGTTCCGTCTGCCGGCTGAAGGCGAGAATCTGCTTCACCATGTCCCTGGCCCGGAGGCTGGCCTTGATCACTTCATCCAGGTTCTTGCGGCCCTGATTCCACTCCGGGACATCCTTGATTGCCATCTCCGTATTTCCAATGATGATGGCAAGGATGTTGTTGAAATCATGAGCAATGCCTCCGGCCATGGTGCCGATGGACTCCATCTTCTGCGCCTGAAGAAGCTGTGCCCGAAGCTTCTCTTTTTCCTCCTCCGCACGTTTCCGTTCCGAGATATCCCGGGAGACGCCGTAAATCCCGACGATGGCGCCCGCAGGGTCGCGCAAGGCTTTCACGGTGTTCTCCATCCAGAGGGTGGAACCGTCCTTTCTGTAGTGTTGAATGTCGATGATCAGGGAGCGGTCCGGATCCGCCGTGGGGTCTTCTTCACGTAGAAGCTCCTCCTGGAGTTTCGCCATGACTCTGTGCGAGGACTCCGCCGTCATGATTTCATCCAGGGACTGCCGTTTCCGTTCTTCCGGTGTGAACCCGAGTACCTTTTCAATGGACGAACTCACGAAGGTCGTCTTCACCTCCAGGTCGACCGTCCACACGATGTCGGCCATGTTCTCGGCGAGAAACCTGTACTTCTCCTCGCTATCCCGCAACGCCTCCTCCACACACCTGCGCTCGGTGATGTCCCGCAAGGCTGTGACTCGAATGGAGTGGCCTTTGTAGTCCGTCATCCGGGCCTGCATCTCACATGGAAATGTCGTGCCGTCCTTCCGCAGGGCGGTTGCTTCGTACGGCCTCTCGTAGCCGGACAGCATGTTGTTCTTCACCATCTCACGGTCTTCAGGCACAATCCATTCCGTTCCGCTCCTGCCCACGGCTTCAGCGCGGGTGTATCCGAACATCCTTTCCGCGGCCTGATTCTGATCCAGACAGACACCTTTCTCGGAAAGGAAGATGGCTTCAAAAGACGCCCGAGACAGCACCTCCAGTCGCGTTTCAGAGTCCCGAAGCGCCTCCACCGCCTGTTTGAGTTCGGAGATGTCTTTCACGGTGGAAGCAAACGTGGTGACGTTCCCCTCCTCGTCCCGAACTTGGGCACCGAACACAAGTATGGGGACGTTCCGGCCGTCCTTTGCAGTCAGGGTAAACGTCGCAGGAGGAATCTCCTCTCCTTGCAGGGCGGTTCCAATATCCTTGAACGCCTTCTCCAATTCTTCCGGATTCAGCAACTTCGGAAACAGGTCCGTGGCCAGTGCTCCCAACACCTCTTCTTTTCGATAGCCGGTGATCCGTTCCAGGGCCTTGTTGAAAAAGATGATCCTTCCGTCCTCGTCAATCAGGAACAGGCCGTCAGCCATGAACTCGATCGTGTTTTCTGCCAGCCCTGCAACTACCTGCGCCGCGGAAAGCTCCTTCCCCTTTGCCTCGGCCTGCCTGTTTGCACTGGCATCTGTCACGGTTCCGGCATGGCCGATGATGCCGCCCCCATCAGGCCTTGCATGCCCGACGCCCACCGGAGCAGGCCCCGAGCATGCGCCGGTCCGGAGATCGTTCGCCTCCAGTTCAGCAACCCGCTCCTTGCGCGCCAGGTTTTCTCGAATCAGCTGCTCCTTTGTCCTTCTGTTCTCTTCCACTACCCATGTCCTCCGGAGGGAAGGCACGAAGAAATCGACGTGCCCGTGTCATTTATGGATAGGAATTTTGTTCGAGACAGGAACAGAATAATGGATAGGAATTTTGTTCGAGACAGGAACAGAATAGCGGACAGCGTAATTGTG
>CAZSUQ010000754.1:0-3099 GCA_964609935.1 uncultured Thermodesulfobacteriota bacterium
CTGGACGGCCTCACGCTGGAGGTGCCTCCGGGAAGAATCTTTGGGCTCATCGGTCCCAACGGTGCGGGGAAGACCACAACCATTCGCATCCTTTCAGGTCTCCTGCATCCGGATTCAGGCTCGGTTCGGCTGAACGGAACCGGGCTGAACCAGCACATAGCGATCCGGCGGATGACCGGCGCACTGATCGAGCAGCCCGGCCTCTACGGCAAGCTCAGCCTGAAGGAGTACCTCACCTTCTTTGCCCGCCTCTACGAACTGAATCGCAAAGAGGCGCAAAAGCGGATCCACGAGGTCACCGACCTGCTCGAACTGGGAGGGCAGACAGGGGAGAAGCTCCAGGGATTCTCCCTTGGAATGAAGCAGAAGGTCGCATTGGCCAGGATCCTTCTCCACGACCCTCCCATCCTGCTGCTGGACGAGCCCACGGCCGGACTGGATCCGTTGATCTCGAAAAAGATGCGGGACTATCTACTGGGAAGGAACAGCGGGCCCAAGAAGACCGTGCTGGTATCCACCCATCACCTCGACGAGGCAAGCCGCGTCTGCGACGAAATCGCCATCATCTACAAAGGACGCATTGTGGAACAGGGGTCCTGGGAAGAACTTCGCGCTCGTCATGCAGGCACGGGCGACGTGACGATCACCCTTGGCGAGCTGCGGGAATCCTTCGGTGAGCTCCTAGAGGGGCTGAGCGGACTCAACGGTCTTTCCCTTGATTTCAAACAGAAGCAGCTTTCATACACGACCGACCGTGTTGCAGAAACCAATCCCAAGGTGGTGGCTGCGCTGGCCGCGGCAGGCGCAAGCGTCATCTCGGTCCATGTGGGGGTCATGACCCTGGAGCAGGCCTACTTGAAGCTCATCGAGGACCAGGGAGGCGAAACGTGAGCAAGGCATGGACCCTCTCGCTCAAGGAGTGGAAAGAGATCCTTCGTGATTTCTACGTACTGGGGATTCTCGTTTTTCTGCCCCTTGCCATGGTGGGAACCCTGGTTCTCCTCACCTATTTCTACATGAGCTTCTTCCTGAGTAATCTCGACAAGATCCAGCTGATGCTCTCCAACATGCCCAAGGCCTACCTGGATGGGCTTACCGGGTACTCGGATGTGCAGAAGATCGCCGTCCTTCCCTTGAAGATCATCGGACTCCCGTTCTTCCTCCTGATCCCCCTCCTGATCTCCGGCATCATCACCTCGGACAGCTTTGCCGGAGAAAGGGAACGAAATACACTGGAGCCCCTCCTCGCCGCCCCGATCCGACCTGCCGAGGTCCTCGCGGGAAAGATCCTCACCCCCTTCCTGCCGGGGATGCTCGTCACCTGGGCCTCCTTTGCCCTTTTCACCTGGGCCGTGGCCGGCCTGATCAACCCCCATTTCATCTCCCCGGTCTTTCCGGACAGGACCTGGATCTTCACCATGGCCCTGGTCGTCCCCCTGTTTCTCCTCGGGACGGTTCTCGCGCAAATCCTCATCTCCATGAAGGCGGCTTCGGTCAAGGCGGCTTCCGCGCTCAACATGCTCCTGTCGCTGCCGGTTCTCTTCCTGATGCTGCTTCAGTCATCCGGCTTTGTTCTCTTTTCCATGCAGTCTCTCACATGGATCGTTCTGACCCTCACCCTGATCAACATCGGTCTTTTTCTCCTGGGCCTGCGCTTCTTCCGCAGGCTTGTGAAAACATGAACCCGGCGTCTCCAGATCAAAGACCTCCCTCCTCCCGAGAACCGAACGAACCTCGAGACGGTGCCCGTCCGTACAGACACGTACCGCCCCGTCCCTGTCGGTTCGGTAAAACGAACTGCCCCTGGTGCGGAAACGATGGGTCACGGACGGAGAAGGGAACCCGTATCGGTTCCCCGCCCCTGTGGAGACAACGGCAACCGATGGACCCACCCGGTCCAGAAAGACGGGACTGCTGGAACTCGAGCTTCCATGATGAGGGACCTTGAGAAGGAATGCGTCGAGGTTCTCTGCTCCAAGCAGAAGCTCTTCCTCTCCCTGCTTCTCGATATCCCCTGTAAACAGGAATCGCACCCGGCCAAAGGAGACCCGGATCACAAGAGAGTCGTTGTTCACATTCCCTCCCCTTGCCTCCCGGGGTTCAGGGAGCGGGGATGCGCCCATGCATGGCGGGTGAAGGATTTCCAGTTCCGCCCCGCCCATGTGTATGGGGTCGGACGGTGCACACAAGCGGCGAACCCGAATACCCTTTCCTGAACAGAAACGTAAAAAATCACGGTATCCCTCTTCTTCCTCTCCAGTCTCGGGTCCGATCCAGAGCTCTCTCGGAAGGAAGTGTTCCGCCAGGTAAGAGAGGCCTCCGTAGTGGTCCGCCTGCCCGTGGGAGGAAACCAGCACGTCCACACGATGGATCCGCCTGTACCGTAAAAAAGGCGCCACGATTCGTTGTCCGGCGTCGAAAACACCGGCCCTGGCCGCTCCGCCGTCGATGATCATCCGGTTTCCCCCGGGGAACTCCATCACCGTGCTGTCCCCGTTCCCCACGGAGAGAAAGGTGATCTCGAGGCGGCGGCTCCACCTCGACTGAAGGAAACCAAGAAGGATCAGCATGGAGAGTCCCGAAACAATCAACAGGAGAAGCCTCCTTCGCCACCTCGAGCCCTGAGTCTTCAGGGCCAGAAAAAGAGCCAGGTAATAGAGGAGTATCTCCGGTTGAGAGGGCATGCCCACTGGGATGGAGGCCCCGGGCAGCGTGGCAAAGAGCTTTGCCGCCCAGGCCGTGCACCCGGCCCCGAGACCGGCAATCCACAGGAATGGAGGAGCCATCCAGGGAAAGAACAGGACGAGCAGACCGGAAAAAACCCCTGCCGGGATCACCAGCCCGCTCGCCAGGGGGACAACAAGGAGATTGGCGAGTACGCCGAAGGGTGTCACCCTGTGGAAATAGAGGGCGGCCAAGGGCCCTGAGGCCAGCGAAGCGGTCACGCTCACAAGGAAAATTTGCTTGACCCTGTCCAGCACCCTCCCCAGGAAGGGGGGTCTCGATGGTTCAAGTCCCATGGATTCCTGTTGTTGACCAGGTGTCCACAGGGATGCAGAGGCAAGGAGGGCGGCCACCGTTACAAAGGAGAGCTGGAAG
>CAZSUQ010000755.1:0-3098 GCA_964609935.1 uncultured Thermodesulfobacteriota bacterium
CCACGAAATAAGGGGTCCCGGGCTTCGCGCTGGTGGAGAAACTCAAGGGACGGGCGATCCAGAAGGAATAGGTCCCCCCGCCACGATAGCGGTTGCCCATCTCATCCTGGATCCATCCCTTCATCGTGACGCGGTAGCGCCCCCATTCTTGAAACGCGTAATGGAACCTCTTCTCCCCTGTCGTGGCGCCGAAGCCGTATTCCATGGGAACTTCGAGACGACGGGGAGGCAAGGCACCCTTCATGGGGAGAAGAACCACCCTGCCGTCCGGATGTTCCACGGAAACGGACAGTTCACCGCTTTGAAAGTCGAGACCGTGGTCCAGGGTTCGTGGAAGCACGAGGCCCGCACACGTGTCGGAGCCGGCTTCCGTGACGAAATACGTGGGAAAGTCGGGCTCGAGGGTGTAGGTGCCGGGCGGGAGAATGAAATCCTCTGGGAACCTTCTCCGATTGTTGACCTGAAACCGCTGCCTGTCCCCCTCGGCCACGTTGCCCCGTGAGCCATTGCTGTTCAGCGCATTGAACAGTGTCCAGAGCATGCTGGGGGGGGCGGGCTCGGCAACCTTGATCACGGGCAGGTACAGGTTCGGAATGGCTTTTCGAATCTCTTCCTTGAGCTTCATGTCGGCAAGTTCGAACATGGAAACATCGAAGGAGTAATAGAGCTCGTTGAAGAGTTCATAGTACTCGACAGGGATCTTCGCCCTGCCGATCTTGAGCAGACACTGGAACCAAATCCTGTAGTAGCCGGGTGGGATGTCGTCCCCGATCGGCTGCCGGAACGCTTGGTGAAAGTGGAAATCTCCTTTCTTTCTTGCCGCCTCGGAAAAGGGATGATAGGAGACCAGGTCGATGGGGGTCGTGTAGGCGTTTCCAAGCTTTCCCGAGGGGAGCGTAAGTTGGGAGTTCTCGATGGGGACTCCCGTGGGGGTGAGCATCGTGGACATGAAAATGTTCGACATCAGGTGCGGGTCGCCCGCCTCGTCGTAGAGACGCTCTCCGGCAAAGACGAGATACACGCCCTCGATCCTCTCCAGGTCCTTTCGGGCCCATTGAAGATCCAGGGTCCCGTCCACGTCGAGGGCCAGAACCTCGCCTTTCGAAACCTGGTGAGCGTTGGATCGAACCTTTGCGGTAAGGGTGTAGCCGTGTCCGCGATGAAAGAGCTCTTTCTCGAACGATCGAGCTTCGGCAAAGGGGGATGCCGGGAGGAAAAGGAGCGACAGAAGACAAACGGAGAAAACGGTCCGAACCGAAAGCACGCTGTTGCTGTATGAGATTCCGTTCAAGGGGACATCTCCTTACGAAGGGCCTGGATCATGAAAGCGCTTCTCTCCTCCGCTCATGGGCCGTTCGTTATGGGGCACGTTCAGTTGCATTCCACTCCCGGGTCATGGAAGACAAAGGAATGGGGAAACTCCTTCCTGAGGTCTTTTCCGTACAGTGAAAAGATATAAGGTTCAATGGAAAGGGATTCCGCTTTCGACAGGAATGCCGGGGCCTTGTCTCCCATCCGATCCAGAATCGGCCTCCACACCTCTTCCGTGGGTTCGTATTCCTCGATGATCTCAACCAGGACATGACAATATCCGCACTTTTCCTCGAAGATCCGCTGCATCTCTCTTGCCTGTCCCTTTTCGCCCGTTCTTTTCGCTTCGGTTCGCCCTGCCTCGACCCTTGAAAGGTGGGCCAGGATTTGTTCGGACTCCAGGGGACCGAGGTGAAGGGGGCAGCGTCTTTCCAGACGCTTGACGAGTCTGTTCCATTCTTCCATGGAACGTGACCGTTCCGTCAAGTCCGTGAGCAGATGGCAGGCGCCAAGACATTTCCCCTGAAAGTATTGCTTGTCCGTGTAGCTCTGGGTTTGCATCAGGTATCGGGCGATTCGCTCTCTTTTCTCTTCACTGCATGCGACTTCCTGGTAGTTGGACATTCGATCAACCGTGTATCGCCATGCGCGTTGTGGACGTATGGCGTGATAGACGCGACGGTAGCTGTGGCAGTCGTTACAGCACTCCTGAAGAGATGCTTTGGCCCCGGGTGCCAGAGATCCGGTCTGGAAAACCGACAGAGCATAAAGGGGCACGGCAACGCTGAGAAGCAACAAAAGATGCGCCAGCAGGAAAAGGAACCAAAGGCCACCTTTGCTCAAGGAGAGAAAGAAGGCAGCGGGCTTATGCGGGTGGAAAAAGGAGGCTGTTCTGAAGAGCCGGTGATAGCCTTTTCGTACCCATGGGGAGTAGGCGGCTACAATGACCAGAAAGGAGACGAAGCAGACATAGCCTGCTTTTCCGTAAAAGATGTGGATGATCTCCATCCGAAGAGGCGTGGATGAATAAAGGTGCAAGAGCATAATGGAGGGGCGTCTGGCCCCTTCGTAGAGGAGGAGAAGGAGGAGGAGACCTCCCACTGTTATGGAGAATAGGATCAGAAACTGACGAAAGGCATTCGCGGTCATGCGTAAGGAACGGAGCGTTCTCAATGTTCGTATCTCTTCCTGTTCCGGATCACTCCGGACGGGTTATCGGCTGGGGTCTTTTCGTATAAGTACCTAATCAAAAAGTATCTGATAATCACACGTTATGAGTCAAGTTTCACTTGTCAATTGTCGGGGCTCATTCATTGACAATTTGGTATGCTGGTGTACTCCAATTACATGGGGGCTCTTCTAAAAGATTTCCAGCGTTTATGAAGGAGACATATCGGAATCCATACAAAACAGAGCGCATCGTAGAAGGGGACCATGACACAGGTCGGAAAGGTCAATCGCAGAACATTTCTCCTGAAGTTCTTTGTTTCGTTCGTTGTTTTGTACGGAGCGTTCTGTCTGATCCCGAGGAAGTGGCATATGTGGCTGGTTTCGGGAAGGCGTCTGGAATCGGAGCGCAAGGTCCTGAATTCCACAGTTTCAAACCTTCCCCCGACAACCACATTCCCTTGCGGTGAAGAGAAAGCTCGGGTTGTGGTGGTACGAAACCAAAATCTGTTTTGGGAGCAGGAAGAGTATTTCGCACCCAGTCGATTGGCAGGTCACGAAAGAGAAGAGCAGGATCCCGATCCAGGGTGAACTGTGGGACGTGATTTGCGAAGGTGATG
>CAZSUQ010000756.1:0-3098 GCA_964609935.1 uncultured Thermodesulfobacteriota bacterium
GGTTCCGATACGAGGGCGGTTTCGTGCTTTGTCCTCGGCCATCAAGCGGCACACGTAGACGAAACATGAACAACCCATCATTGAATTCAGGCATCCGCACAAGCGGAAAATGGAATCGCCGATGTCGATCGTAAAGAAAGTTTTTACGGGTGCTTCATGGCTGGCTGGGTTTAATATTATCAGCCAGATTTTTTCGTGGAGCATCACGATTGTAGTAGCACGAATTCTTGTCCCTGCGGATTACGGGCTGATGGAAGTGAGCACAATCCTGACGGGATACGCAGCGATGTTCAGCGAACTCGGACTCGGTTCCGCGATCATCCAGCGAAGAAATTCTGCACCCAATGAAATTTCTTCCGTATTCTGGTTCTCGTTTCTCATCAGCTTGCTTTTCGCGCTTTTCTGTTTTCCTCTCTCCTATTTTACGGCTCAGATTTTCAAAGAGCCCCGGGTGATCTATTTGACCCAGGCCGTGGCCCTGGTGTTCATTTTCAGCGGTCTGCAGATCGTCCCGTTCAATCTATTGAAAAAGGAGTTACGGTTCAAGGCCGTTGGGATCATTCAGATGTGCGGGGTAATTGTGTCCTGTGTACTCATGCTGATCCTGGCACACATGGGCGCGGGGGTCTGGACCCTGATGATCGGGATGATTGTACGAAGTTTTGTACAAATGGTTTTGTCCTACGGCATGGTCAAGTGGCGGCCCCGGTTCTATTTCAACATGAAAGAGGCGACCCCCTACATCAAATTCGGAGTCGCAACCGCAATCAGTCGATCCATGTTCTACGTCTACGACAAGTCGGATCGATTTTTTGCAGGCAGGATTTGGAGTGCAAAAATACTGGGATATTACTCCCTGGCGCTCCAGCTGGCAAAACTGCCGACAGAAAAGATAACGGTGGTGATCAACCAGGTTTCCTATCCGGCGTTTTCAAAACTACAGGATGATCCGGATGCTTTCAATAAGTTCTATCTGAATATCGTTAAAAT
This sequence comes from uncultured Thermodesulfobacteriota bacterium, assembly GCA_964609935.1. Lineage (GTDB taxonomy): Bacteria > Desulfobacterota > DSWW01 > DSWW01 > DSWW01 > CAYTRL01. Next base: position 991 of record CAZSUQ010000756.1, read on the forward strand.
CACCATGACGATGGTTCTTCCGCTGTTTGTCGGGGGTTTCCTGGTTTCCAGAGAATTGATCGAGGTATTGCTCGGACACAAATGGATGCCGATCATCTTTGTCTTTCAATACCTGTGTCTGACACAAGTATTGACCTCCCTGAACGCCGTGAACTCCTTTGTGCATAATGCACAAGGGCGCCCGAAGTGGAGTATGATATATCATGGGATCTGCGCGGTCTTTATGCCCGTATCCTTTTATGTGGCGGTTCAGTACGGCCTCAATGCGATGGTCGTTCCGTGGTTTACGACTTACGTGTTCCTCTGTTTCGGATGGATTTTCGTCACGATCAAGAAAATAAATATCGGGTTGGGTAGTTATATAAGCAATATCCGACACCAGCTGTTTGCGACGGTCGCCATGATCGTTCCCGTGCTCGGAGTCGAGTATCTGCTTCAGTCCTGGCAAATCCAATGGCATAAGGATTTGCTTTCACTGGGATTGAAATTGACTTCGGCATCGTTGGTGTACTTTTCATGTCTTTATCTCTTTGATCGAAAATTGTTGAAAAATATCAAGAGCATCCTTCGAAAATGATCCGAAGCGGATTAAAAGTGCCAGGGCAGGAAATCTTGATGGCAAGCCAAGGGCGGTATCCGGGGCGGCATGGCAGGCATCCGTTTTTGATTCCGGCAGCGGCGCTTCTTTTCATGGTCCTGCCCGCTTGTACGGAGCAGAAACCGGGCACCGAAATATGTCGATACCCCGCAGGAAAGGGTTTTGCTTTTACCATAACGGAGGATCCTGATTACTCCAAAATGGCAGATATGGAGGTGATGTACGAGTTCATCGAAAGCCTCGGAATGAAGACCTCCATCGCGGTGTGGGTGATGCAGGGACAACACGGGTCCGGGAGTCAGGGCAGGGCAAGCAATACCCGGGGTTTGACGACGAACAACCCGATCTATTACGAGCGACTTCTGGATTTGAAAAAGAACGGCTTCGAAATCTGTCTGCATACGGTAAGCGCCGGAAACGATTTACGAGAGGAAACGATAGAAGGATACGAGATCTTTCAAAGGAAATTCGGCGCGTATCCACGGATCAATATCAATCATGCAAACAACCTGGAGAATATCTATTGGGGGAAAAACAGGTTCTCGAACCCGATGTTTTCAGCCATCTATGGCATCTGGGCGGAGAGGTACCAGGGGGATGAACCTGGCAGCAAGTATTTCTGGGGAGATATTTGCAGGAGCAAGACAAACTATGTCCGGAGCTGGGCTACGGACAACGTCAATACGTTGGCAGTCAACAAATCGATGCCGTACCATCTTCCCGATAAACCTTACGTGAACGGGTGGTTCGGTTGCTCCGACGGGTACAACTGTGAAAAGTTTCTCCGACTGATTTCGGATAGAAACATCGACAAATTAATTCAAGAGAAAGGAACCTGTATCGTCTACACGCATTTTGCTTACGGTTTTGTGGATGACCATTTGGCGTTGAACGAACGGTTCAAGGAGCAAATGCAAAAACTATCTAAAAAAAATGGATGGTTCGTTCCCGCATCAACCATCCTGGATCGCCTTTCGGCAAACCGACGGCTTCACCTGATCGAGAAAGGGGATGGAAGAGTGAACATCGTCAACAGGAATCCAAAAACCGTTGAGGATGTTGCCGTCCGCACGGACCGGAAAGCTCTCTATTTTGAACCGCACCAGAAATGGATCGAAGCGGATGAAAACGGCGTCGTTGTACTGGGAGATATCGAGCCGGATGGAGAAACGGGTGGCGAAGCCATAAACGTCAGGGAGACCTTCCCGGAACCCTCAGCTTATGAAAAAGCCCGAATGATCATGGATTGGATCCGGAGCCGGTGAGTAAGCGCACACAAGAAATATCAGAAGCCCTGCCGGGACCTTTTGAGAACCTGAAAGACATCAATTTCGGTATGGTGCTTCTGTCCATCTATGTCCTCCTGGATATGGGTGCGTTTCAGGGTGTCTTTGAATTTCTTGCCGCACTGCACGTACCGTTTCTGGTTGCGCTGTCCTCCGTTGCATACGCATTGTATCTCGTTGTTTCCGGGGAGGTCGGGTTCAAGAGCGCTACGACAAAGAGTTTC
>CAZSUQ010000757.1:0-3088 GCA_964609935.1 uncultured Thermodesulfobacteriota bacterium
GGAACGTTTCCGCCGGACGAGCAGATCTGTGCCGACGTAGGGTATCGAGAGTCTTTTTATGATGTGGACGAATGCGGAGAAACACAGATCGATACGGACCTCGTGTTCTTCTACCGTTGCATGGTGGGGTTGCCGGCTGTGCCGACGTGGTACCGCGATTTGACGGAGTTCCCGCCCGATGAGTTGATCTGCGCCAATGTGCAGGCGTTGTGCGAGACGGCCGGAGGCGGCGGAAGCGCCTTGGGCCGTGCTTCCGTACAAAATTCAAAATCCGGGGCAGGCGTGCAGACCCTTGAGAGCGGGGGAGACAATTTGCTGACCCTGGGCTGTCTGGAGCCTGAGCCCGGGGGAGACAGGTTTATGGCACCGATATTCCTCGATGCGGATCGGGATCTGACCAGGCTCTCTTTTTCGGTCAAATATGACCCGTCGGTTCTGCAACCGGTTGAGGTACGGAAGACGGGCAGGACGGTGAAGGATCCCGATGAAGGCGGGATCGATCCGGGCTCGGGTACGATCCGGATATCACTGTTTGATTTGAGCGGAACGACGATGATCCCCCCGGGAAATGAAAGGATCCTGGAGGTGGTCTTTGTCAGGAAAACCGAAGGTGGCAGTGATGGACTGGAGGTAATCGGCCTGGAGGCCAGGCATGGGCCGATGGCGGTGGAAATCGTAACAAAGCAGTGCAAAACCCCCAATGAGGGGTGGGGTCCTTCTCAAACGGCTTCCCTTGATGGTGTCCGCATGGTTAATGAATCGTTTCTGCTTAACCTGCTTGCCGTGATCTTGATCCCGATGGGGGCGGTCATCCTGCTGCGCCTACCCCGCAGAAGGCAGGGAAACAGCCGCCCTGCAATCTGAGACGTTCGCAGGTGGTCCTTGTTGATCCGAGGTTTTACACAGGCATCCACCAAAACCCCTTCCCCCTTCTGTTTCCCAGGGATAAATGAAACCAAGAATATTATTGACAATCAAATAAATTTTGATTATAGAGAAATATGTAGATGACAATATAATACGCTTATCGATCTTGTTCTGCTCTTTCGGACCATACGCGGGAGCATGAAATCGATTCACCCATGCGAAAACTCGTCTTGCCTGGGGATTTTCGAGACTTGTTTCCGCTGTTTCATCCCACAGCGAAACAGCGGAACTGCCTGCGCGACTATAGAATTCGGAACCGTTGTGCCGGGAATATCGGTGTTCCTCAAAAAATGCCAATAAACGGAAAAGTCCCGAACGAAAAGAGGAGGAAGAAAAGAATGAAAAAGAACAGCGTGATCACCGGAATTGTCGTATGCATGGCGACGATAATTGTTTCACTAGGAGCGGCTGACGCCGTCACCGTTTATGTGCACCCAACTGATGGCCCATACAACACCATCGCGGATGGAGTTCTCGCTGCGGCTGCCGGGGATACGGTCTTGGTGGCCCCGGGCACCTATGGCAGCTTCAGTGTGATCAAACCGATGGACATCGTGAGCGAGACAGGTCCGGACGACACGTTCGTGATCGACACACAGAATATTCTTTTCGCCACGGCGGCCGTTGGAAGTTCGATCTCCGGCTTCACGATCACGGTCACCGGGGACAACGGGATCGAGGTGGAGACCGCCTGCAACAACCTGAGAATCGAGAACAACATCATCGCGGGTTGCGGGGGGCATGGGATATACCTGTATTCCCATGATAATACAGATCTCACTAATCTTAATATAATGAACAACACCATCGCCCACAACAGCGGGAGTGGTATGTACTTTGATGCTAACACTGCGGGTGGGGATTATGGAAGACTGAGATCGATATCGGTGATCAATAATATCATCGCCAACAACACTGGTTACGGTATTTGGTACAGGTATTCAACCACCTATGTTCTTAACTGCCTGTTCGGCAACAACGACCTCTGGGTAAACACTGCAGGGACTGGCTACAATATTCCCGGGCTGAATGCGAGCAACGGGAACCTGTTCGTGGACCCCATGTTTCTCGATCCGGAAACCAGTGACTATCACATCCAGTCCGCCTCTGAATGCATCGACGCCGGCAAGATCGGCGTTGCCTACAACGACCCCGACGGGACCCGGAACAACATGGGTGTGTACGGCGGCCCGGGCGCAGCCGGGTTCTGGCCGGATCCCGCAGGCGGTCCCGTGGTGACCTCCCTGTCCGTGACCCCCGCCTCGGTGCCGGTGGGCGAGACGCTCTCCTTACAGGCCACCGGGGAGATCCGGTAGGTTCGCGGCTCATTGCTTTCTCGTTGTCGAGCCGGTCCCGGACCTTGTCGTTCCGGGTGTTTCCATCCTTTATCCCAGGACGTTGACATGCCGCCGATCCCATCCGGACCTGGAACTGTAAAAACACTGTCGCTGGTATTTGTGCTCGGAGCCATGCTGGCCTGTGTCATCCCATCGGCACCCGCTCTCGCCCAGCACATCTCCGCGGCCGAGTACTTCTTCGACCAGGACCCCGGGGAAGGGAGCGGAAGCGAACTGCCAGGGACCTTCGGTGCATCCACGGCTGCGGTGGACCTTTCGGGGATCGATCTCTCCGACTTGAAGATCGGGTATCACACCCTGTATGTGCGTTTCCGAAACGCAGACGGAACCTGGGGCCTGGCCCGGCCGCTGACCAATGACCGGGAGTTCGCCGCCCCGCGCAACTTCCGGATCACCGGCGAGAAGTGGATCACTGCGGCGGAGTACTATATCGGTGAAACCGACCCCGGTGCGGGAAACGGGACACAGGCGGACCCGGCCGACGGCGCCTTCGACGAACCCGAGGAGCAAATCAGCCTTTCCGACATAGATCTGTCCCTTTACGGACCGGGAGTGCACGAACTGCACCTGCGCCTGCAGGACAACGAGAGCACCTGGGGCCCGGCCAGGCGGGTGCTGTTCGAGGTGTACGAGCCCGCGGATATTCAGGCCGCCGAGTATTATATCGATGATGATCCGGGCGAGGGTCTTGGCGAACCCCTGCCCGCGGCCGACGGCCTGTTCGACTCCCTGGTAGAAACGGTGGATATTTCCGGGATCGATGTTTCGACTCGGCCCGAGGGCCTGTACGTGTTGTATGTTCG
>CAZSUQ010000758.1:0-3083 GCA_964609935.1 uncultured Thermodesulfobacteriota bacterium
CCTTGCGATGGATACAGGCTTGAAAATATCGATCCCTGAAATAGGCGTTTTTCGGTTCCAGGATCAGGGCCTTTTGGAATTCTCCCTTGCTTGCCTCCCAGTTTCCCACCTTGTCCTTGAGGTCACGGGCCAGGCAGAAATGAGCAACGGCTATGCCTTTGGGAACGATTTCTTCCAATTCTTCATAGGCCCTGGTTTTCCTGAGGACGTCTCCGATGACGGCCTTGATCACCTCTTCGTGGGGGTTTGCCCTGATCGCTTCACGAAACTCCTGGAAAGCGGCCTGACGATCTCCCTGTTCTAAAAAGTAATACCCAAGAAGGTAATGGGTGTTGTGATTGGAGGGATTCAGTTTTGTTGCCAGAACAAGAGGTCTTTTCACATCATCCCCCGGAAGCCGCCCCTCTGCCGTATCGATCTGATACCGAACCCATCCGAGATCCATGTGATGTACACTGATCGTAGGAGCAGCCTGAATGGCTTTGCTGTATGCTTTTTCTGCCTTTCGAAGCATATGCATGGGAACTTTCCCGGGGTTGTCTTCGTTCTTTTCGGACCCTATCACCTGGAAGGAACGACCGAGGAAGGCCTCTGCCTCGGAATTGTCGGGAGTGATGTCCAGGCTCGTTTCCATCTGTTGCACGGCAAGGTCGGAGGACCGTCCAGCACGGAGGGCGCTTCGGTAATGAGCATCTGAAACGAATTGGAGACAAATCAAGGAAAAGAAGATCAAAAGGCCGGTTCCGAGGAGCACCCCTTCCCAGGCTCTTCTTTTCTCAAGGGTTTCGCCGTTCACCTTCACGATCATCTCCGGTTTCTCGAGAAGAAGAGGGACCGATTCAGCCGACTCAATCGATAGGTGATACCGATCAACAGGAAGAACAAAATGGCATTGGCCGGGATCTGGAGGTTGAAATCCGCAAAGCTGTGGATGCCCATTGTCAAAAGGGAAGTGAGACAGGCAAAGAACAGGAAGTAGTTTGTTTCCGGCAGGGGGTAGGGCGAAGCTGTGGATGAATCGTTCCCCGCGGCTGGTTTGTAGCGAAGGCGTTGATTTTGTCGTTGAGAATGATCGTCCGTTGTGGAAGTTTCTCCCCATCGTTGGAGCTTGAAAAGAAAGCTTTTTCGAATCTCCCAGAAGACGGCGACAAAGAACCACAAGAGGAGGCCCAGTCCGATGCATCCCGTTTGCGTGAGCATTTGCAGATTGTCGTTTTCCGTTTGGGTGAAGTAAAAAGCGCTCGAAAAGGACTGGTACTGAGAGAAGAGAAAGGAAAAGGCCCCGAGTCCGATCCCCCAGAGAGGGAAGTCGAGAAACATCCTCCAGGTATCCACCCAAACGCCAAAGCGAAGCGGCCCGGAAAGATTGTCGATGTAGATGACCTTTGCCACAAAAACCATGCTCGTGATGCAGGCCAGGGCAAGGAAGGCTACGCTTGAAGTGATCCAGACCGATTTTCGTATCCTCTTCCAGTTTTCAGGCCGAAGCCGTTTTTCGAGCCGGCAAACGCACAGAAGCATGATCCCGGCTGCTACGAGGAAAGAGATGATTCCTGCACGGGACATGGAAAGGAAGAGCACCAGGAGAAGAAAGAGGATGGCAAGAAAGAAAAGAACCGCCTTGTTGGAGTCCTGGTCACCAAGAAGGTCCAAGGCGCGAGTGCTCCGCCTTGTGTTTTGTTTTTTAAGCCGAAACAACCAGGCTGCATACAATCCCAGGAACAGGGGGAGAATCATTTCCATGTAACCGGCAAAGTGGTTTGGATTGACGTAGGGCCCCATAAAAGGCCTTCGCGTCTGGTGCACCGTCTCCCAGAATCCATAGATGTGCTTGAAGCCAAACACGAACTGAACCAGCCCGATCAGTGCGACCAGTCCGCCGGAGATGCAGATCATGATCACCATGCGGCGCAGGAAGCGACGCAGGGAGCCCTGCGGCCGGTAATTCAGCAGCAGGTAGAGGAGCATGAAGTAGGTCATCCACCGGAGGAGACCGGTTCGCGTGGGAAGGCGGTTGATGCTGAGGGAAAAACGGTCCCGTTTGTCGAGGGTTCCCTCGTCTTTTCCAGGCATCTCCCCTTTGGCAGGTTCATCCGTGTTCTCTTGTGGGGAAGGATCAAGGTCAGACAAATAAAGCTCATAGAGGGTAGACGTCTTCGGTGAGAGCGTTTTTAAAACCTTTGGAGGAAGCGAAACGAGTTGAAAAAGGACCAGGATGAGAAAAAGGAAAACGGGTAGAAAGATCTTTCTGTTCGGAATCCCCGTTGCCGAGGGAGATCCTGCGATGTAATGACGGATCAGCCAGGCACCGAACATGATGGCCGTGACCCATTGAAGGATGGAGGTCGCCCACGTATACACAGATCCGAACATCAGGGGGCTGGCAAGGATCAGGAAAAAGAATCCGCCCTGTATGATCCCGTCGGTGATTTGACCGGCCCTGTCATGTCTGTTCTTCAGGCAGGGACTCCTTTTCTTTTCATGGTTTCTGGCTTCTATGTATTTTATTCTATTTTTTGTTTCTGTCAATTTGCGGGCACGATGTTCAATGGTATTCAAGTGTATTTTTTTTCGTCGCTCATTCCTGTTCCAGGTTCTCATTGCAGTCAACAGCTACCAGTCTGCCCCGCTGTTTGATGGACCTTTCTGCGGCCTCCATGATCTTAACGATCCTGGCACCCAACTCCCCGTTGCTTGAAGGTGGTGTTTGCTTCTCGATACACTCCAGAAAGTGGTTGCAGACCCGTTTCAAGGGCTCTACGATCTCGACCCGGGGTGAGTAGATGTCACCAAAGCGGGCGTGGGACTTGAATTCGCCGAAGTCGTTGAAGTAGGGGAGTCGGGAAATGCGCTTGTCATAGATGCGGATCGGTTCGTTGGGATCCATGTCATCATAGACGGCCATCTTACGGTCACCCACGATCGTCAAGCGCCTGATCTTGCAGGGATCCAGCCAACTCACATGAAAGTGGACAATGAGGTCATTCTCATAATAGATCGTAATAAAGGCCACGTCCTCAAATCGGGGATCGATATGGCTCGCTCCCTGTGCGCTTACCTCTCTGGGCGTTGCGTCCAGGATG
>CAZSUQ010000759.1:0-3079 GCA_964609935.1 uncultured Thermodesulfobacteriota bacterium
GGGATCCGGCTTGAAGGGGTTCAGCCGATAGTAGAGAAAGACCCACCAGGGGACCCTTTGCCCCGGGGGTTCCGCGAGCACAGGGATGTTGGAGCTGAAATCCAGAAAGCGAAGGCAAGCTTCTTTGCCGTTCCTGACCGTACCGTCCTGCAGGACGACCTCTCCAAGGTGAGAGAAGAACCTGTTGTCCGCCCTGTAAGATGTGTAGGACACGGCGGCGGTGCCCATGGCAAGAATGGTCAGGAGCATGGGAAGGGTTCTCAACCTTGCGGCCCATTTTTCGAACATTTTTGGAATCACTCTCGCGTTGCTGAACAAAAGGAATCCCTGGGAACGGGAGGGGGACCGGGCCCTCTGCTATTCTCCCTTATGGATGCTGGGAATGCCAGAGTTCGAGATTCATAAGGGACCACAGGATCTTTCGATGGTCGCGTACCCCTGCCTGGTGATCCTTCCAGATACCCGGGACGATCTCCCCTGAGAGAAAATCCCGATGAAAGGCGGAAGGGGAGAGGAGGATGTCTTTGGCCTCTTCTTGGAGGGGATTTCGCAACCAGGCGCCAAAGGGGACCGCAAACCCGTTCTTCCTCCGTTTCAGGATCTGCTGTGGAACAAGATCCTTTACGGCCCTTTTCAGGATATATTTTGTGCTCATTCCCCTTACCTTCGACTTGCCCGGAAGCCCCCAGACGAATTCCACCAGGGGATGATCCAGATAGGGAACACGGCCCTCAACGGAGGCCGCCATGTGCATGCGATCGCCGCCTTCCAGCAGGTTGTCGGGCAGGTAGAACTTCAGGTCAAAAAGCATCATTTGATCGATGGGGCCATTCAGAGAGTTATTCTCGTACAAGGAAGAGAATTCTCTCAACATCTCTTCTTTGAGACGGGATCTTTTCTCCGCAACGGCCAAGCTCCCGAATTCCCCTGGATTCCATGAGGAGAAGTACCCGATCCACCTTTCCAGGTTCGAATCCATTCCCGCATAGTCCAGCAATTCCTGAATCCTTCTCGGCATGATTCCCGGCAGCATCCTTTGGGTCTGCCGGATCAGGGCCTTTACAGGGGAGAAGAAGGGGTTCTGCAGACTCTGGATCCGTGGTTCCACGATGTATTTCAAATAACCTCCGAACAATTCATCCGCGCCCTGGCCTGAGAGCAGCACCTTGACCTCGGCACTGGCCTTCTGAACGATATGATAGAGCGGCACCTCTGAGGCCTCTGACAGGGGAGCGTCGCGGAGACGAATCACGGACGGGAGAAGCTCGAAGAACCGTTCCGGGTCCATTCTCTCCAGGGTATGGTCCGTCCCGAAACGATGGGCAACCTGTCTGGCATGCTCGGACTCATCGTAAACCCTGTCCGGAAAGCCGATGGAAAAGGTCCGGATCTTCTTCGACTGGAGGGATGTTGCAAGTGCCGTCAGAATGGCAGAATCCACGCCTCCGCTCAGCAAGACCCCCACCGGCACATCGCTCTGAAGATGTAACCTCACGGTCTCCTTCAAAACAGAGAGCAGCTCTTCTTCCAGGGCCCGCTCCGTACGGTTTCCCGATGAAACAGAGGGGGCTTCAAGGGTCTTTTGAGGCAGGTCCCAGTAGGAACGGATCGTGAGCTTTCCTGCCTGGAGTTGGAGGACCTGGCCCGGTGGGAGCTTGTAGACGTCCCGGTAAAGGGTATTCGGGGTGGGCACATAACGGAACAGGAGATATTGAAAAACAGAGGATGGATTGACCTCACGGGTCTGCATGGACGGATGACAGAACAGGGACTTGTATTCGGAAGCAAAGAGGAGCCTTCTTCCTTCTTTCCAGTGATAGTGCAGGGGCTGGATGCCGAGACGGTCCCTGGCCAGGAGAAGAAGCTGCTTCCTGGCATCCCATATGGCGAGTGCGAACATCCCCCTGAGAGATCGAACGAATTCCGGCCCTTCCTCCTCATACAGGTGCAAGGCGACCTCGGCGTCGGACTTGCTGCAAAAGGTATGTCCCGCCTTGATCAGGCGAGCCCTCAGATCCGGGTAATTGTAGATCTCGCCGCTCAGGGTGAGCCAGACGGTCCGGTCTTCGTTTGAAAAAGGCTGCCTGCCTGTTTCGAGGTCGATGATCTTTAAGCGCGTGTGTCCAATACCGACGGGACCGGCCAGAAAATGGCCTTTTTCGTCCGGGCCCCTGTAGCGAACCGCCTCCAGTGCCCTTTCGAGAAAGTCCTCTGAAACCGGCTCACCATCTACATGGAAGGCGCCTACAATCCCGCACAATCTGGGCCTCCAAAACGGGAATTCACAGGGATAGCGGATGGGGTGTGAATCTTTGGCTTGAAGAAGCCGGGGTCTTCTGGAAGAGGAAGAACCTCAAAGGAGTTCTTGATAAATGGAATCCCACTGGTCCACGCCGTGTTGGAGGCCGTACCTCTTCACCTTTTCCTGGTTGTTCCGCCCCAGGGTTTTGCCCAGCTCCGGCTCATTTAAGACCTGTTTGATGGCCCTTGTCAATGCACCCGGATCCCCTGGATCGATCAGGATTCCGTTGACACCATTGTCGATCACTTCCGGAACTGCACCGACACGGGTGACGATAACCGGAAGCCCCGATGCCATGGCCTCCAGCAGGGAGTTGGGGAATCCTTCCCCAAAGGAGGGCAGGACAAACAGGTCTGCTTTCCGGTATTCCTCGATCATTTCCTCTTTGGTCAATACTTCATGAAATTCCACATAGGGATGAACATTCAACTTTTGGACTCTTTGCCTGATCTGTTCGTTGGATGCAACAAAGACGAATTTCGAATTCCCGATACCGTCATGGGAGAGATAACGGATGCTCTCCAGAACCACCTCCAGCCCTTTTCGGAGCGATTCGTTTCCACAGATGAACAGGACCCTCTTGGTGGATTCCCTGCTGATCGTTGCGGGCTGAAATTCCTGGAAGTCGAGAAAGTTGTTCACGATTCGGATCTTGCCGGAATCCGTCAGGGATTCGAGGAAGGACTTCCAGTAAAGGGATTGTGCGATGACAATGTCGGGCAGCTTGAGGATTCTCTGGATGAGAAAGCGTGCAAGCGGGTTGCTGTTTCTGTAAAA
>CAZSUQ010000760.1:0-3069 GCA_964609935.1 uncultured Thermodesulfobacteriota bacterium
ATCACGATCACGACGGGAAAAAAAAGGATCCGGACAAGACCCGGCAGTTCCATGCGGGGCCCAAGGAGGGCATACAGGGGATAGAGCAGCAAATCGTAAACAGGAAGATGGGTGTGGAAAAAGTCCCGGTAGGGCAGGACCCCTTGATCAAAGAGCCAGATCACCTGAAACTCTTCGAATTCGTCTACGTTCAGGCATCCGAAGAGACAGAACCAGAGTTGGCGGGCAAGAAACAGGAGCACGAGGCAGACAAGAAGAGACCGAACCAAGGAGAGAGCCTTTCCTTCGCTTGGGACGTCCTCACGACCACCTCTCATCCGGACCCCTCTCCTTGTCGAACAACCGATTGTCCATCGATCGAAACATCCTCAGCGTCTTGTACGGATTCAGGGAGATGGCCTTACAGAAGACCAGAGCTCTTCAGGGGTTCGGATGATTCAAGCTGTATAAGAAACCATTCCGAAGAGTCAAAACCTTTGCGTCGTATAGTGTATCTGGAGGGATGAAGAGAATAAACGCTCATTATGCTTTTACGAATATGGAATCTTTTTTATGCTTCATTCATGCTATAGGAAAACAGGAAACGGTTCAATTTCAGGCAGATTCCACCCTTGACACACATTATTTATGCCCCTTATCCTGTTTCTATCTGTAGCCATTGCTACATGCCGAAATACGTGAACCCCGCCATGACTCGTCAAAAGGGAATGGGGCGAATGAAATACGTTGCCCAACAGGAGCCATGATGCATATCAAAGCAAGGATCGTTGGCTCTTTTGTCACGATCGCGATCAGTATCTTTTTCGTCATCCTCATGAGCATCCTGCTGAACAGCAGCACGACCTCTCGACCGGGCTTGTACGTGGCAATCCTGCTCTTCTCCCTGGCAGCGGGAATAAGTGGTTGTATCCAGCTAAAGCGCTATTATCCTCGATACATAGGCCGTTCAAGTCAAGTCGAGATAAAAAAGATGCGTGTCCTGTTAACCACGATCGGTTCTCTGATCCTCATCGCCGTGAGCTTGTTTTTCATCGTGATGATGATCGTCGTGCTTTTCAGCAATCCATCGCATCCCGGGACGGATATCGCCATCATGATCTTCTTCCTGGCCACCGGCGTGTGGGCCGTGTTCCTGCTGAAAAACAATGCTTCCAGAAAAAATAGCCGTCACTGAGAGGACCTGACCTGGAGATCGCCGAAGGATCAGGGAGCGGAGCGGCGGCGGCGCCTGCGTCTCACGGTAACCCTACCGAGCAGGAAGAGCAGGATCACGATTCCTGATAATAGGAGCAACTTCGAGGAAGGGTCCATCATGCCCCATCCGGCGCCCGGGAGGAACTCATCCGGGGTCGGGCCCGCCTTCCCCACGTCTCCAGGACCGCCCGACCAGCTGTCCACGATCGCCGAGCGTTCGCCCTTTTTCGGGTCCACCTTGTACGAATCCACGCTGTATTGAAGAGGATCCACGCGAACCGTGGAGAATCCGTGGATCCGGGCTTTGTAGACCGTGTGGATGCTCGTTCGGTCAAAGGGGGCGCCGCCTTGCCCACCACAACCGGTGGTGACGTAGTGGACCCCGTTGAGGAGCGTATGCTCGTAATGGTGGTTGTGTCCAGCCCAGACGACATCCACGTTCTTCTCTTCGAACAGATCGATCAGGCCGTTCTCTCCTGTGATGCATTTCTCGGGTGAGTGGGCAAACCCGGTGGTTACGCCCGGGTTGTGCACAAAGACGAACTTGAAGATGATCTCCGGATCCGCATGGGCCTCTCCGAGCTCTTTCTCAAGCCACCTCCCCTGGGGCGAAGTGCGGTGGCAGGCCGTTTCCGTCAACAGGATCGTGAAGTGCGCGTTGCCGTACTTGAACGCATAGTATCCGCGGTCATGGTTGGAGCCGTGCGCCGAGAAATAGCGATAGAAATGCCTCGAGCCGAGGTCATGGTTTCCAGCGACGGCGTGGAACACTGTTTTCGAGAGAAGCGGGCCCTCGATTCGGAAGAAGGTATCCCATTCCGCCCCATCGTCACTGTCTCCCACCAGGTCTCCCGTGTTGAAGAGAAGTGACGGCCCGCTTTCTTCGACGAGCGGCAGGATCGCTTCAACAACCTTCTCGTGAGCGGCGTGTTTCGTCCGGGTGTCTCCCAGCACCACAAACGCGAAGGGCTGGCCGGGGGTAGGGACGGTCCTGAAGGACCCGGTTCGTGAATCGCCTTCGTGGTCAACGCGATAATGGTATAGCCTGTTCGGCAGGAGGTCCGGGAGCACGCCCTGAAAGACCTGTCTGCCGGACTCGGGTTCCGCGTAGGGGAAGAGATCAACGTGGTTCCCATACTGCTTTGAAGGGCCGTACACCACCCTCCCGGGTCTATCGTTCTTTTCACCCTCGATCAGGACCTGGACGCGATGAGGGTCTGTGTTCTGTACCCAGGCACCATTCAGCAGCCGGGCTTGCGCCTGCATGGATGGAACCAGAGCCCACAGGAGAGTCAGAACGGTGATTCTCCCCAGAAGCTTCCGAGCAACAACCTTCAAAACGTTTTCCCCTCCTGGGACACGAGATGGATACGGCATCCTGCAGTTCCATTCGTCCGTCCGGCCCGACAGCTCGATCGGTATCAGACCCGTTGCGTCGCACCCCGCTTCTATGACTATATCATTGTTCATTGGACCTCGTCATTCCATCCCGTCCCGCGGGAGACAGGTTTCCGTCTCCTTCCTTGACGACGCAAATGCAAGTCCTTTAGAATGTACTGAAGCATCTGAAATAACTGTAAAAACCCTTCTTTTTCTACCTCTATCGGCTTTTTCATGCGAAGATTCTCCAGAAGAAGCATTCGACTCCTGCAGAGACTCGTGAACCGGAAGGTGCTTATCGTTCTCTTCGCCCTCACGGCTCTCACGGGCTTCTCGCTCATGCCCTGGAAGAATGTCGACCCTTTTTACGTCCTGCGCCTCAAAGGGCACATCCTCTGCGGCCTGCTCTCTCTCGCGCTGTTCCTCACACTGGCGATCAGGCGATTCCACGAGGTTGTGGGACTGGGTTCCACGTTGTTGAAGATCCCGGTATTG
>CAZSUQ010000761.1:0-3065 GCA_964609935.1 uncultured Thermodesulfobacteriota bacterium
AGTACTCGTAGATCTTCGGTTTGCCGAAGGCAGCGTCCGCACGGAGCCAGAACCGGTCGGCTCTGGAAATTTAACAAGCAGGAAGTCGATGAGTGGGTACGTGGCGGAGGTGCCGACGAAAATAACGATGAAGACCAGCGCAAGGCAAAATCATAAGAGATAAGTCAGGATTGGGATGTCAGAAACAGGCAAAAGAGGTCATCGACAACGTCTGCGGGACCGCTTCTTAAACGCTGAAGGAGATTCTCGCTCTGAAGAAGCCTTGCTTGAGCTCCTTCTAACCTACGCAATTCCGCAGAAGGATGTTCAGCCACTCGCCAAGATGTTACTCGCCGAGTTTGGCGGCCTATCCGCGCTGCTGGAGGCTCCTATTGAGACGCTTTCCAATTTTAACGGTGTTAAGGAAAACAGCACAGTCCTTCTCAAGCTGGTTGATTGGATTCGCCAGCATCACGGTCCTAAGCGGTCCACTAGAGAAACAGTTGAAACTCCGGCCCAAGCTACCCTTTTTGAGGACACCTATCACCGAAAGACCGCTCAGCCTGCTTCCATCAAGACTCAACCCCGACGCGAAAAAGTCGCAACCCGTCGTGGCACCGAGATGTTCGGTAAGGCTGTTCTCAAGGAGGCCATCGAATTACTGCCTAGCCTTCCAGATACCGAGTCCCTCAATGAAATACGATCTATCCTTCGGACTAAACTCCATTTCAGCGCCGAACAGACCAGACGCCGTTACGCCAATTACATTACCCGCAGGATGTTCCCCGGCGGCTATGCAGACGGTGCTTTACGCTCTTTTTCCAGGGCTTTCCCGGCCACCCAAGAACTGCGGGATGCCTGCTTTTACCGGTTTTTGCAGTCGGAACCGCTCGAGGTTGAGATCATTGAGGACCTTATCCTACCTAACCTCGGCACTGGACGTCTTAGCCGTGAGCGAATCCGAAAGCATTTATCAGAGAAATTCCCTGAATCTCGAAACATCATCGACTGTGGTAGGGCCATCGTGGATGCCCTAACTGGAGCAGGCATAGTCAAGGCTGACAGAACGAAGATAAGCTTCTCATGTCGAGATATACCCGTGGCATCCTTCGCTTTTGTCTTGCATAGTGAGTTCCCCGAACCAGGCATGTACGACATCCGAAAGATTGAAGAAAACCGTATGATACATGTCATGCTCTGGAATCCGGAGCGTCTCTTGCACGCCATCTACGAGTTGCGCAACTTGGGCATAATCAGCAACGTCTCGGAGATCGACAACATTCGCCAGTTCACTACAAAACACACGCTCGCTGGAGCGGTTGAGCAGATCGTCTCCGGACGGAAAAACGCATGAAGTCGACAGAGATCATCGAAGCCCTTCGTCAAAAGCTCACGGTCCCCGGCGGACGGCACTTGTATGGAGTTATGGGCACTTACGAACAGCTCGACGGCTTCGTAAAGAAACTGCGTCAAGCCAAGACTACACAAGGGGATCCCTTCCCCAAACCTGTCAACGTGAACAGGGGTATCCTGGATGCTATTCCGGACGACGAGTTTAAGCAGTTGGCGGAAAACGAAGCAAAACGGCCCGAACCCACGGCTGCGCACGTAGCCAGGGCGTTCGAGCGCTTTTTACGCTCGAATTTCACCGGCAAGGGTATCCTGGTGTTGTCCAATCTTGAGATGCTCTTTGCCTATCACATCGAGCTGAACTTACTCAGGACCATGGCGGCAGACGAGGACCGGCTACTTCTCTTACTGCCGGGCCGTCGGTCGAGAGGCAGGATCATCATGTTTCACGAAATGGACGAGGGCGACTACACGTTGCCCACAAACCTAATTGCCGATAATCATCTCTGGGAGATTAGGGAGTAAACATGGCCAGAAAAGACCATCAACAATCGGATAGCCTCTTTAAGAAAGATGTTTCTAAAATGCCAAAGGATTATTTTTCCGGAGATAAACCGAACCCCAATCTTCGACATTTCGTGCTATCCCATATGTCTCAAATCCCTGCTCAAGATAATTATTCACCCCAACCTTATCTCGACACGATTAAGGCATCCAAAGCTCATCCTGTTTATAACATGCATGCATATTCCTCAAAGAAACCTTTCGACGCTGTCCAAGCTTACATCTTGAATTTCACTACCGCCGGGGATCTTGTACTTGATCCATTTTGCGGGTCCGGTGGGACCCTGTATTGTGCTTTACAGAATGAGCGTCCCGCCATTGGAATTGACTTGTCTCCAGCAGCCACATCCATATCAAGGGGGTTTTGTACTCCTTTTGATGCTGATGAGTTTCGATCCCTTGCGGAATCAATTGTGAACAACCTCGAAGCAGAATTTTCCTCATTCTACGAAACTACATGTGCAGTTTGTAGTGGCTCTGGGGAAATATTTACAGTAGCTTGGAGCATGGTGTTTAGGTGTTCAAAATGTCTAAAAACGACTCCTCTCTACGACTCATCCCCCCCGGAAGATTCAAAAGAAAAAGGAAGATGCTCCTGTGGCGAACCGCTAAAAGCCAGGGACAAAACTAATCGATGGCTACCGGTACGCTTCGAGTATCGTTGCTTCGGCACATGCAAAGGCAGGCGAATCCACTCGCGTACTTCCACAGGACCAACCAAACAAGAAGCTATGCTTTTTAAGACAGATTATGATCGACTCTTAGACTTAGAGAATCGATATGTTACTCCCTCCAGCACTTTCCCTGATTTCGAATTTCCAGAGCGGGCTAGAGTTCAAGTATTGAGACCAAGAGGTATTACTAATCATTCACAAGTATATAGTAATCGTAATCGTGTCGTAGCCGAACGACTCTGGCAGGAGATCATGGCTTTTTCGATCCCAGCAAGGGATGTATTACAGTTTTGGTTTAGTTCCGCGATACTGAGTTTAACGCTTTTTGAACGTGACAGGAAAGGGGGCGGCGGCAATCAATCTGGCACGATGTACATTCCATACAATTGTAAGGATCGTAATCCTTTTAACACCTTAAGAACGAAAATCACACATATATATAAGCCCGGATTCGTTGCCACGCGTGCGGCACGGAAAGGCTCCTGGCCTTCTCCTGCA
>CAZSUQ010000762.1:0-3064 GCA_964609935.1 uncultured Thermodesulfobacteriota bacterium
TGAAATGACGGCTGCCCCGGTGAAATATTCAGTTCTGTTTCGAGGCTTTTCTTTTGGCAAGGCCTTTTCAGCCTGCTGTCGCGAGGAGAGGTGCAAACCGGTGTATCGGAAGGCAATGATCAGGGGAACAAAAGCGACCACCAGATCTTGCCTGCAGCAACAGCAATCAGCAGGGCCAGTAGGCGTCTAAGGGCTAAGACCGGTGTCTTTCTGCTGGCAAAGCTTCCGAGATGCGCTGCGGGGGGTACGGCTAAAACGATGGGAACGGCCAGCAGCCATTCGATTTGCCCGGTGGCCCCTTTACCGATGAATCCAGCGGCAGAGGAAAGAAGTACGATTGCCAGGTTGCTGCCTATGGCGATCCTGGTGGGAATTCGAACGAAATAGATCATCAGCGGGATGAGGATAAACGAACCTCCCTGTCCAACCAGACCGCCCAATATTCCAACAGCCATCGCTGAGAAAATTGCTCTCCAGCGGCTGAAGGAAAGCAGGTCCAAGTTCGGATTTTCCTCCTCTTGTTTCTTCGGCAGCAGCATGAGGATCGAGGCGATCAGCGCCAGCCCGCCGAAAATGAACAAAAGGATCTCGTTGGACACGAACCTTGCACCCGCACCGCCCGCGAGCGCCGAAATAAAAATAGCGACTCCCATTACTACGCTCAGGCGAGCCGAAACAAAGCGAAAACGATGATGGGCCAAAGCTCCGGAAATACAGGCAACAAGCCCCTGGACGATGGTAAGTCCCGCCACGACCCGCATGGACAGCGGCTCGAATCCGAAAAGGGGCGGCACGTACAGCAGCAGCGGCGCCATGATAATACCGCCCCCGATTCCCAAAAGCCCGGAGAGAAATCCCGTTACGAGTCCGAGGCCTCCGATTAGAAAGTAAATCGTCATGGGCCGCCTTCTATACGACAACTACGCTGGCCGGGCCTTCGACGATCTCTCCAATACGAGCCACTATTGAAAGGCCTGCAGCGCTGAGTTTCGCCATCAGATCGCCTGCCTGCGAGGCTGGAAGCGAAAGAAGCAGCCCCCCTGATGTTTGGGGATCGTAAAGCAATTGCTCTTCGGCCCTCGTAAGAGAGGTTTGAATTTCCATCTTGCCATGGGTCAGAGTTCTATTCGCCAGGTTGCTGCCTGTCGTTTCGCCTTTTTTGTACATATCCTGGGCGGAAGCGTAGAAAGGAAGTTTCTTGTATTCCAGCACGACTTTGGCGTCGCACCCAAGAGCGACCTCCAACCCATGCCCCGCAATACCGAACCCCGTGATATCCGTGCAGGCGTGAAGGTCAAACGCAAGAGCCGTTTCCATGGCTTTGCCGTTCAAGGTGGCCAATAGCGGCAGAGTATCCCGTTCGATTTCCTCGAAAGGCAATTTTCCGGATCGTACGGCGTTGAACAGAACTCCGGAACCCAACGGTTTGGTCAGGATCAGGGCGTCACCCGGTTGTGAGCCGGCATTGGTGATAATACGTTCCGGGTGGACGACGCCGCTGACGCTGAGACCGTATTTCGGCTCTTCGTCGTCGACAGTGTGCCCGCCGACTAAGCAGGCCCCTGCTTCCATCACCTTATCGTGTCCGCCACGAAGGATTTCCCTGAGGACTCCCATATCCAGTTGTTTAGCGGGAAACATAACCACGTTCAGTGCCGTAAGGGGACGTCCACCCATGCTGTAGACATCGGAAATGGAATTGGCCGCCGATATGAGCCCGAACCAATAGGGATCGTCCACCGGTGGTGTAATGAAATCCACGGTATTGATCATGGCGATTTCATCTGACAGCTTGTAGACTGCGGCATCGTCGGCGGTCTCGATGCCAACTAAAAGATTGGGATCATCCGGTTTGGACAATCCCTTCAGCGCTTCCGACAGATCCGTCGGACCGATTTTCGCAGCTCAACCACAGGTGCGCGCCAACCCGGTCAGTGTCTTTTTCTTGAACAACGCCATCGCTTTTTCTCCTTGAAAATGGGTTTCATCTTCGGAACTTCATCATATTCTACCGAAAGGGTTGGCAATAAATAAAATTAATTGTTTTTATTGTTACTATAAGATAAAAAAATTATAATGATGAACCTCCAGCACCTCAAAACTTTTCTATCCGTTTCAAAAATGCGCTTCTCAGAAACCCTCCAGATTTATAAGGTCTTCAGCCGAATCACGAAAACGAATTATCGCTCAAACAATTTTTACATTTGAGGAAGTGATTTGTTCAATAAGTATCTGACTCCTCCATGACACACCGCCCCTTGGCCCGGTGTACGATCCCGGAATGCCGACAGGAAACAAAATCCTTCTTCTTCATCCACCCGTCAGGGGAACCTTTCCCTGAGAATTTCCTCATATCCCCCTTCCTCGGCTTTTTGAGAAACGGTTTCTTCAATGTTCTCAGGCATCAATCCCATCTCTCTAGCGATCTCTTCTCCGTAGCTTTTATCCGCAGCGCCGGGGACGATCTTGTATGAATAATGCATCTGTCCATCGGAATAGCTCCAATCGACGGTCAGGTTTTTTGCGGCCGGGTACTTTCCGTTGTCCACTTCTACGGTCAACGGGTGCATGTGGGTGGTGAAGAAGGTCGCGGAACCCAGCTTGTGAAAACCGTCGAGCACGGCCAGAGACTGGCGGAGACCTTCCTCGTACCGGGTTCCTCCGCAAGGCTCGTCCAGAATGATCAGGCTGTAGGGGGTTGCTTTTTCAAAGATGTCCTTGATTCTCCTCAGCTCGTTCCGATACCTTCCTTCGCCTTTGGTAATATCGTCCGGTGTTACAAAGTGCGTGTAGATCCCGTCCACAAAGCTTACCTCCGCAGATTCCGCGGGAACCGGGAGACCTTTCTGGCTCAAGAGTTGAACCAGTCCCACGGTTTTCACATACGTTGTTTTTCCTCCGTTGTTCGGGCCCGTTATGACAAACAGGTTTTCGCCCGCATGGTGCCGGATCCCGTTGGGAACGATCTGACGCTTACGGATCCCCGGTTCGGCGGGAATGGAGGGTGTTCCGATGCTTTTATTGTCCAAGTCGCGGTTTTTCAGCAGGACCGGGTTCCTTGCGT
>CAZSUQ010000763.1:0-3060 GCA_964609935.1 uncultured Thermodesulfobacteriota bacterium
ATCCCATATTCTTTCGCGCACTGGCCCGCTTCCTCCTGCTCGAACATCACCTCGTCATCATCAAGGGAAACCACGATGTGAACTGGTTCTGGCCTGCTGTCCGGTACCGATTCTATGAGATGATGGAAGGATTTCTGTGCGAGATCCTTGGAAAAAAGAAAAAAGAGGACAAGAGGGTTTCGCAGGCCCTGGACCGCATCCAGATAAGGCCCTGGAGTTTCTACATCAAGAACCTGCTCTACGTGGAACACGGAAACCAGTACGATCTGTCCAACACCTTTCGGAACTTTCTCTACCCTCTCCTTCCGGGTTCCGGCACCCTTGTGGACCGCTACGAACTGGACCTCCCTCTAGGCTCGTTCTTCATCCGGTATTTCTTCAACAAGGTGGAGTTCCAGAATCCCCTGGCTCCCAACTACCGGCACTCGTCCACCTATTTCTACAGTCTGTGGCGGAGGCACTTTTACGAGACCTGGCACATCATCCGGAATTACTTCCCCTATTTCTTTCGAACACTGGGCAAGGTCCGGGTGCGAAGCGGAAGCCGGTACAGGGAGACCAGGGAGCACAACACCCGGCTGGTTCAACGGGTGGGTGAGGAGTACAGCCAGGAGAAGGCCTTTCAAGAGATCCAAAGTCTGCAGGAACCGGTTCTCGAGAGCAAGCTGGAGATGGTGGGGAATATCCTGCAGAGACCCTTCAAGAAGCTTGCCATAGCGTTTACCGGGATCCTCCTGTTCAGCTTCATCTGGAACCTTCTTTCAGAGTGGATCCTGAGCTCGAACATGAACCTCTTTTTCCGCACCACCGCGGACATGATCGTCAACTACGGCTTCATCCTCCTGGGGATCGCTCTGATCCTGTTCACCCTGAAGCCATCCAAGCTCGGCACTTCCTTCAGGGAGGTGCAACCGGCAAAGATGCGCAAGAAGGCGGCCAGGATCTCGGAAATCCTGAACGCAAAGTATGTCGTGTTCGGCCACAGCCACATCGAGGACCTTTGGAAGATCCCGGGAAGGGAAAGCTGGTACATGAACACAGGCACCTGGTCACCCTTCATCGACGAAGAGACCATCGCCCTGAGGTCGGAGATCCAGTTCCCTGCCGTCGTGATGCAAGGGGACAAGGCAAGGTTGATGCGCTGGAATGACTCCACTGGCGAACTGGAGGATCTCCCTCTTTTTGAAGACCGGGGGTCGCAGAAGAGCGATCTTTTCTAGAACAAACCCCCCATGCTTACGCCGCTTGCGATAAAAGGCTTCATGTCCTATGCGGGCTGCCCCCCCCGTCCACTTCGCACTTTTCACCTCCCACTACACAAGTACTCAACTGTTTTTGTTAGGTTTTTACTTTCCCTCCTGCTGTAAGCCCGGTTGACCTGAGCCCATCTGTGCTTATCTTTTAATGGAATGCCGAAAATACAATCATAAACTTTTTCATGGAATGGGATGAGACGATATGAATCTCAACAAATTCACGCAAAAGGCTCAGGAGGCCATCTCAGAGGCCCAAAGCCTGGCTGTTGAATACAGTCATCAACAGATTGATGCCGAACACCTCCTTCTTGCCCTTGTGCAACAGCCTGAAGGGCTTCTTCCAAGGTTCTTCCAGAAGATGGAGGTACATGTTGACGCGTTCGTACAGGCACTGGAACAGTTGATTCAAAAGATCCCGCAGGTCTCCGGACCCGGGGCGCAGCCGGGGAATATCTATGTGACCCAGAGGTTGAACCAGACCCTGGTCAAGGCGCAGGGGGAGGCCAAACGCCTCAAGGACGAGTACGTCAGCGCTGAACATATCCTGCTGGCCATGCTGGACGAAGGAAAAAAGACACCCTGCGGAGGTCTGTTCCAGCAGTTCGGCATCACGCGTGACCGCTTTCTTCAGGCGCTCAACGAGGTCCGTGGGAAGCAGAGGGTCACGAGCGCCACACCCGAGGGGACCTATGAAGCGTTGACGCTCTACGGAAGGGATCTGGTTGAACTGGCCAAGAAAGGGAAGCTGGACCCTGTCATCGGTCGCGACACAGAGATCCGGCGGGTCATCCGCATCCTTTCCCGGCGCACCAAGAACAACCCCGTGCTCATCGGTGAGGCAGGGGTTGGAAAGACCGCCATCGTGGAAGGGTTGGCGCAACGGATCGTTCGAGGCGACGTCCCTGAAGGGCTGAAGGATAAGACCGTCTACCAGCTCGACATGGGCTCCCTTTTGGCCGGTGCAAAGTACCGGGGGGAGTTCGAAGAACGTTTGAAAGCGGTCCTGAAGGAGGTGGAGGAGAGCCAGGGCCGAATCCTCATGTTCATCGATGAGCTGCACACGATTGTGGGTGCCGGCAAGGCAGAGGGCAGCATGGATGCGGGCAACCTTCTCAAGCCCCTGCTGGCCCGTGGCGAGATCCACTGTATCGGTGCCACAACCCTGGATGAATACAGGAAGTACATTGAAAAAGACCCTGCCCTGGAACGACGCTTCCAGCCTGTTCTGGTCACAGAGCCCTCAACCGAGGACACGGTCTCCATCCTGAGGGGGCTCAAGGAACGCTTCGAGGTCCACCACGGGGTGAGCATCCGTGACAGCGCGCTCGTGGCCGCTGCCGTGCTCAGCCACCGGTACATCACGGACCGCTTCCTGCCTGACAAGGCCATCGACCTCATCGATGAAGCGGCTGCCATGATCCGCACCGAGATCGACTCCCTGCCGAGCGAGCTGGACGAGATCACGCGCAGGATCATGCGGCTGGAGATCGAGAAGGAAGCCCTGAAAAAGGAGAAGGACCGTGCAAGCCAGGAAAGGAAGAAGTCCCTGGACAGGGAGCTTGCGGATCTCAAGGGAGATGCGGACGCCATGCGGGCCCAGTGGGATGCGGAAAAGGCCGAGATCCAGCGCATGAGCCGGGTGCGGGAGGAGATCGAAGCCACCAAGCTCGAGATGGAGAAGGCGGAGCGTGAATACGATCTGAACAGGGCGGCCGAGCTTCGTTATGGGAAACTCCAGGAGCTGGAGAGGCAGGCAAAGGAGGCTGAAGAGAAGGTCAACCAGTAGAGCCGGGGCAAACGCCTC
>CAZSUQ010000764.1:0-3048 GCA_964609935.1 uncultured Thermodesulfobacteriota bacterium
GACGAAATTGCGAACAATCCTTCGATTCGATCCGTGGGTTCCGAGGCCTTCCTGGAAAATGTTCGCACCGTGCTCGACGAGGCCCGCCGACTTGGCCTCTCCGTGGACCTGACACTCGGCAGCGGCTGGCCCGGAGGAGGGCCCTTTGTCTCCAGTGGAGCCGAGCGCCAGTTGTTGATGAGCAGCATCGAGGTCCGTGGTCCCATGCTCTACGAAGGGCCGATCCCGCCGGCACAAGAACCCGATTATCTCGAGGTGGTCAAGCTGTTCTTCCCTGATGCTGTGGGCCCTTTTGACACGGACACCCGGTTCGTGTCAGCGGTGGCCGCACGGGTCGCAGAGTCCTCTGTATCGCCTGTCCTGCTGACTTCCCTCACTGATATTACGGATGGTGTGAGCGATGGGTTCTTGCGCTGGGACGTGCCTGAGGGGCAGTGGAAGATTCTTGCTTTTCACGAAAACCGAACGAATCACAGGGTGGTGGGAGCAGCCTATCCAGGGACGGTTGCCGATGCCCCTGTTCTCGACCATCTCCACCCTTCGGGTGTGGAGGCGTTGATTCAGGGTCTCGGCAACCCATGGCTGGCGTCTCTTGGAAACCGAATCCCCGGCGCGGTGTTCGTGGACAGCTTCGAACTGCTGGCTGAGCTCCCCTGGACACCGGGGTTTCGTGCTCGATTCCAGGAGAAGAAAGGGTACGACATTACGCCCTACCTTCCCCTGGTTTTTCAGAAAGGCGGGGAAGTCAAGTATCTCGAGATGTTCATCCCCGAACCGCAACCCGTGTATGTTTCCAGCGAGATCGGTACCCGCATCCGCGAGGATTATGAAGCCGTGCGTGCAGAGGTGTTTGAGGAGTCTTTTCTGACCCCCCTGAAGAACTGGACCCGCGAGCGCGGCATCTCCCTGCGATTGCAGGCACACGGAGGCCATGGCGACTACCTGGATTCGTACGAGACAGCAGACATCCCGGAATCCGAAGGTCTTTATGCAGGAGGGTCCTATGACTTCCTGAAGCTGGCCTCTTCCGCCGGGCATACGGCAGGGCACACCATCATTTCTTCTGAAAGCTTTGTGAGCATGTCTTGCAGTCCTGCTTCTTTGTCGCTCGAGGACTTCCACCTTCTGGCCGGACGCGCGTTCTCTGCCGGGATCACCCGCATCATCCACCATGGACACCCCTTTCCATATATTCGCGAGGACGGCCAGCAGTGGTATCCCTTCAAGGGGCTCCCTGACCCGGGCTCTATCTCGCCGTTGCCCTTCAGCAGCTGGATCGGCCCGGAACATCCCGTGTGGCAGGATCTTTCGGCTTTTAACCTGGAGGCTGCACGACTAAGTTATGCGCTCACGCTGGGGACACACACAGCCGACCTTGCATGGCTGTACGGCGAACGCGAGTTTCGCGACGATGTGACACAAATGTTAATGCAACTATTGGGACCCCGGCCCGAACAGGGCGAATCCGAGATCAGCCTGGCACTCAAGCGTGCAGGATTTGTTTACGACCGGGTAAGCCGCAAAGGCCTTCGCGGGGCGAGGTTGCAGCCCGGAGGATTCTCGGTGGGCGCAGCCCGTTACGAGGCTCTCCTGCTCTCGGACCTGCATGCATCGTCCCCGGAACTCATGGAATCCATCGAAAAACTGGCCGACGCAGGGATTCCGGTGCTGCTCCTCGGCACATTGCCTGCAAGGGCAACGGGTTTTGCCGACCATGAACAACGGGATACAGCCGTAAGGGAAAGCGTTCACAGACTGCAGTCAAAGGTCAGGATTTTGCCGGGCGTGGAAAGACTCGGCCCGGAGATGCACGCTGCAGGGTTGGAGCCGATCCTCCAGCCCTTAGACGATGAAGCGTTATGGTTTTCATTCGACCACCGTGATCACAAGGGCACCCACATCCTGTTTCTCTTCAATGAGTCCGACACCGAACGGCAGCAGCGCCTTCGCTTGAATATCCCGGCAGTCCGCGTTCGAATTTTGTCCCCTGAGTCAGGAGAAATCGAGGAACTGAACTCTACGGAGACAGGGCTCGACCTTGCCATTCAAGCACGCCGCTCCAGGGTCCTGATCGCTGAGGAATAATTGGCTGTTTTCTGTACATCTTGACCGAAGAATGTGTTATATTTTCCGCATCCAATAAGCGAAGGCAAAGGAACATTTACGATTCACTGAGTTTCACGTAAGCTAATGTATTATTCACTTAACGATTTCCATTGGGACAACCATGACGGAAACCCTTGCGATCTCAAATGACCTGTTCCCCCTGACCAGGGAACTCCACCAGTTTGTGACCTATTTGCAGAGGCCGAAGGTTGCCGATGGGAAGTGGGCGGAGGCCGTCGGACTGAAATGCCATGAATTGAGTGAGAAGGTAGCGTCGGCCAGGCAATGCGTCGAGGATCATCGGAGGACGCTGTGCCTTTCCCTGGAGCGGATCTCCGGGAATCTACGCGCGTATGCGTTGGAAATAGAGGAAAGCCGGAACGTTATCCGATTGAAGGAAACGTATCAGTCCCTGGCACAGGGATATGAGCTGCTTCGTGTGGAACTGGAAGCGTTCAGGAAGCAGCACGCGATCGCGAAAACCCTTCGAACACAGCGCCTCAAAACGGACAATTATGCTCGAAACGTTTTTCACATAACCATGGGACTCACTGCCGTCCTTCTTTATGAATACGTTCTGTCTTATCGCCAGGCGTCGATCATCATTCTGTCCCTGTGCGCGATTGCCCTGGTATTGGAGACCACGAGACGGTTCCTTCCGAGATTGAATGATTTCATGGTGGATCGCGTCTTCGGCGCCGTATCTCGCCCCTGGGAACGGCACCAGACGAATTCCTCGACGTACTACACGATTGGCGTGGCGCTTGTTACCCTGTTCTTCACAAAGCCTGCGGCACAGATCGCCGTTCTTGTACTTGCCTTCGGCGATCCAGTAGCCACACTCGTCGGCAAGCGGTGGGGCACACGAAAGATCTGGCACGAGAAGAGTTATTAAGACCTTCATAAGTAATCAGACATATTCAGCGGCATAACGAGTCTGAG
>CAZSUQ010000765.1:0-3046 GCA_964609935.1 uncultured Thermodesulfobacteriota bacterium
GTCCAGTTCTTCCCTTGTCTCCGTTTCCGTCGGCTAGCTCATCAGGGCGCCGGCAACGCCGAGCGGGATATAGATCGTTGGCGGATGAAAGCCGAAGTCGATGAGCCTTTTGGCGACATCCATGGTGTTCACACCGTAAGGAAGGAGGCGGCTGTCCGTGAACACGCATTCGTGCATACAAGGGGCCGGATAGGGCAGGTGAAAATACTCACGAAGAACCCGCTGCAGGTAATTCGCGTTCAAAACGGCCATCTCGCTCACGCGTCGAAGGCCATCGGCACCCAGGGATCGAATGTACGTATAGGCCTTGAGGATCACGGCGAAGTTTCCGTAAAAGGCGCGTAGCCGTCCAATGCTCTGAGGGTGTTCGTAATCCAAGGCGAATGCTTCGCCCTCCTTTTTCAGTCGGGGAACCGGCAGGTAATCCTCAAGGAACCGCTTGACGGCTACGGGTCCTGCACCTGGGCCCCCTCCTCCATGCGGGGTTGAGAAGGTCTTGTGGAGATTGAAGTGAAGAACGTCAACCCCCGTATCGCCCGGCCGTACAGCTCCGAGAAGAGCATTCAAGTTCGCACCGTCACAGTAAACGAGTCCACCCTTGTTGTGAACACGCTCCGCAATGGCCGAAACATGACACTCAAAGAGCCCAAGAGTATTCGGGTTTGTGATCATCAGGGCAGCGACCTGATCATCCAGGAAGTCATCCAGGATCTCGGGTTCGAGAATCCCCTCTTTCCCGGAAGGCACCTCAATCACCTCATAGCCGCAGATGGCTGCACTGGCAGGGTTGGTGCCGTGGGCCGTATCCGGGATCAGAACCTTGGATCGCGGGTTTCCCATGGCCTGATGGTGTGCCCGAACGATCATCATGCCTGCGAGTTCCCCGTGGGCTCCGGCAGCCGGTTGCAGGCTGCAGGCATCCATTCCGCTGATTTCATTGAGGGCCTGTTCCATCTCGTACAGAAGTTGGAGGCAACCCTGAACATCCTCCTTCGGGGCGTAGGGATGGCTTTGCTGCCACTCCGGTAGGGATGCGATTTCTTCGTGAATGGCGGGGTTGTGTTTCATCGTACAGGAACCGAGTGGGTAGAATCCCGTATCCACGCAATGATTCCACTGGGAAAGCCGTGTGAAGTGCCGTACGACCTCCGGTTCACTAAGTTCGGGGAACCCCTCTATATCGTCGCGGAGCATCTCCCCGGCCAAAAGGTCTTCCGGCACGGCCCTAGGGACATCCCAATCCGGTATGGAGATACCCGCGCGGCCTTTCGCGCCCATCTCGAACAGCAAGGGTTCCGCTTGCATAAGGCCTGTCTCTACCTGGGGAGGTCCTTGTCCTTTTCGTGTTGATGACATTCCCTGTTCAGTGCCTCCACAAAGCGATCGATGTCTTCGCGCCGATGCTTTTCCGTCACACAAACGAGCAGGCAGTCCTTCCACTCCGGATCATAGGCTTCCAGTGGGATGCCCGCCGTGATGTTGTCTGTCCTTTTCAGTGCATGGAGAATCTTCTCTGAATCGCGGAGCCTGATAACAAACTCGTTGAACGTAGGAGAGGAAAATGGAAACTCGATGGAGGGGATCTCCATGATTTTCTTCTTGGCATATTCCGTCTTCGAGAGGTTCATTTGAGCAACCTCCCGGAGCCCGTTTTTACCCAGAAGCGCCAAGGAGATGGTTGCCGCCAGTGCGCAGAGGCTGTGGTTGGTGCAAATATTGGAGGTCGCACGGCTCCTTCGAATGTGCTGTTCCCTGGTGGAAAGGGTCAGAACGAACCCTCTTCGTCCCTGCTGATCCGTTGTTTCGCCTACGACCCGACCGGGCATGTGTCTGACAAAGGCCTTGCGGGTGGAGAAGAAACCACCATAAGGTCCCCCGAACTGGAGAGGAATCCCAAACCCCTGGAATTCCCCCACCGCGACATCAGCACCCATTGCACCCGGGGAGGCGAGCAAGCCCAGGGAAAAGGGTTCTGTGATGATTTGAACAAGCAGCCCTCCCCCCTTTTTCAGGAAGGTCTCTTTAAGCTTTCGAATCGGCTCCACACATCCATAAAAGTTTGGTGACTGGACAATCAAGCATGCAATGTTTTCGCCATTGTCCGACTCCTGTACCGTTGAGGTCGTCACGCCGGATGACGCCACAGGAATCGTTTCAAGCTGTGCCTCTGTGTGTTGAAGATAGGTCCGGATGACCTGTCGGTACTCGGGATGAACCGCATTCGAAACGAGGATTCGCGTATTCTTGGTGATCCGCATCGACATCAGGGCCGCCTCTGCGGCACTGCTGGCCCCGTCATACATGGACGCATTGGATACATCCATCCCGGTCAACTGGCACATCAGGGTCTGAAACTCGAATATCGCCTGAAGCGTTCCTTGGCTGATTTCGGGTTGATAAGGCGTATAGGCGGAATAAAACTCGGATCGGCTCAAGAGGTGCCAAACCGCAGCCGGACGAATGTGATCGTAGGCCCCGCCCCCGAGGAATTGAAGTGTGCCGGTCTCCTGGATATTCTTTCGCGCAATTGCGTGAAGCTCTCTTCGCAGGGCTTCTTCGGACAAGGCTTTCGGCAAGGCAAGGAATCCCTTGAGTCGAAGCGCCTCCGGAATCGGATCGAACAGTTCCTCGATCGACTTCTTTCCGATTTGTTGCAGCATTTCCTGAATGTCGTTGTCTGTATGCGGGGTATAATTCATCATGCTTTGCTTTCGAATACGCATCTACGGTCATGAACAGGGTGGGCGTTCCCTCCTCTCCCTGGATGTGGAAAAGAAAAACGAGGGCGAAAGCCGCCCCCGTCTGCTGTCCCCTGGATCCAAGGAGGATTGGGATGCGTTGTCGGGCCCATGGGATTAATCGCCGCCGGTTTCCTCATCCAGAAAAGATGCATAGGCCTTCGCATCCAGCAACTCGTCCAGTTCGCTGGGATCCGATAATTTGATTCGGATCATCCAGCCGTCTTCGTAAGGATCTTCATTGATGATTTCAGGACTATCAAGCAATGTATCGTTAATTTCGGCAACGTCGCCCGATACAGGCGCAT
>CAZSUQ010000766.1:0-3044 GCA_964609935.1 uncultured Thermodesulfobacteriota bacterium
ATTCACGAGAACATACATGAGGACCCGGATTGTTACCTATATAAGAAAAAGATCCCGGAAGGGGCCAGCATGAACTCACCGGTTGTAGAATCCATCTATCAGATTACAACCAGCACGGTTACTGTGACGGCGATTTCACGATGTATCTGGCTTGTTGTTGGTATCTTTCGAATGATCCGGCTCCAAAAACGTTCATCGACAACAAAATGGGGCTGGATTGAATTCTGTACATTCGGTGAGGTCTTGATCTTTTTTGTTGTCACGTATGTTTTTTTTGCCGGTTATTCTATTCCCCCGGACCTTTCTGTGGCTTCTCTCGTTGGACCCATCCTTGGAGCCCTCCTTGCGCTTGCAGGATTGATCGTTTCGTTGTGGTCCTTTTCCTATTTTCCGAAGGTCAGCGCGGGACACTACGTCGAGAAGGAACACACCGTCGTTTCAACGGGACCTTACGGGCTTGTCCGCCACCCCATCTATTTTGGTGTTTTTCTCATCTGGTTCAGCCTTGCTGTCGCCTTTCTGAACCTCGCGTTGTTCTTGTTTTCGTGTCTCTATGTGATTCCGGTCTATATATTTTATATGAGGTCCGAGGAAGAGATGTTGTTGAAAGAGCTTGGGAAACCATACAGGGAATATTGCGACCGGGTTGGGATGGTCTTTCCACGGTTTCGCTGATGAGACGGTATTAACCACAAAGCAGATCACATTCGGAGACCAAGCTCTCCCGGCTGGCTTCTTTGCTTATAAAAGCGGTCATTATTTATGGCCTTCACGCTCCTCATGGTTGCCGGACATACCGCCGAAGACATGAAGCTAACCACCTGATATTGTTATATAATATTAATATTTCTTGGTGGGGCATTCGTCCGGGGAGAACCGGGATTCCCCGGTGATGATGAAAGGATCCACTTTTTCCTTCGATCTCTGATTTGGTGGTCAATCGGGCAACGGGTGGTGTGGACAGCCGACCGATAATAGCTGAAACTTTTCGGCCTCACCTCACAGGGAAAGTACACAGGTGAACCGCACGCAATGTTCCACGTGAAACAGGTCACCATTTCATGTTCAAGGACATGTCCTGAACGTACGGGCTCCACAACGAGATTCATCCCAACCTTTCAACGGGTTACGCCGATTCCACTTGAATCTGGCGCTTTCTCGGGGCAAGGGGGTGGCTCGTGAATTCGGCAAATATCGGAAAAGGGAACGGGTCTCCCCCTTGTTTTTATCGGTTCGCTATGGTATAAAAAAAACTTTCGATCCTGACGTTTCTTGCGACAATTCCGGGAAGCCTTCTAAGGGTTCTGGATGATCATTTCCATAGCGAACCAAAAAGGCGGAGTGGGAAAAACGACCACGGCCGTGAATCTGGCCGCCACCCTCGCTGCCGCGGAAAAGAAGACACTCCTTATTGATATGGATCCGCAGGGAAACTCCACGAGCGGATTCGGCATTGAAAAGAAGGACCTGGACGCTACCGTCTATGATGTATTGATCGGAAACAAGCCCCTGAACGAGGTCTTGTGTAATACCGAACTCGAATGGCTGGATGTGGTTCCCTCCAACACCACCTTGTTTGGTGCGGACGTGGAACTCGTGGATGTGGAAAACCGGGAGCGGCAGTTTCAGGAATCTTTGCACGACGTCAGGGAAGCTTACGAGTACATTCTCGTGGATTGCCCGCCGGCCTTGAGCCTTCTGACGATCAACGCCCTGACCGCCTCGGACGCCGTCCTCATCCCCATCCAGTGCGAGTATTATGCCATGGAGGGGTTGGGGCAGCTTCTACACACCGTTCAGCTGGTAAGGGGGCGGCTGAACCCCAACCTGGATATCCACGGTGTACTGCTGACCATGTTCGACGGAAGAAACAACCTGTCTCATCAAGTGGCGCAGGAGGTACGCAACCACTTCACGGACAAGGTTTTCAAGACGGTTATACCGAGGAACATCAAGCTGAGCGAATGCCCCAGTCATGGAAAGCCCGTGATCCTCTATGACATCGGGTCCAAAGGGGCGGAAAGCTACCTGGAGCTTACAAAAGAGATTCTTTATTCATAGAGAAGAAGATCGTCATGATGAAGAAATCGGGCCTGGGCAAGGGTTTGAGCGCCCTGATCCCTGAACCGGAGCCAGGGGAAAAAAAGCCGGAGGGACAGTACTGCCCGATCGATCAGATACACCTGAATCCCGACCAGCCCAGGAAGAGCTTCGACGAGGCCGCTCTCCTTGGCCTGGCCGAGACCGTTCGGGACAAGGGGATCCTTCAACCGCTGCTGGTGCGAAAGGTCGGAAGTCACTACGAGCTCATCGCCGGCGAGCGCCGGTTGCGCGCGGCGAGGATGGCCGGCCTCAAGGAAGTTCCGGTGCTGATCCGGGAATCCCTGGACGTAGACGGCCTGGAACTGGCCATGATCGAGAACCTGCAACGTGAGGATCTCAACCCCATCGAAGAGGCCCAGGGATACAAGGAGATGCTCCTGCGGTTGAAGGTCACCCAGGAGGAGCTGGCGCAGCGACTGGGAAAGGATCGGTCCTCCCTGGCCAACTCGATCCGCCTGCTTCAGCTTCCCCGTGAGATTCAAGAGGACCTGATCCGGGGGGAGATGAGTTCCGGGCACGCCCGGGCCCTGCTCGCCTTTGGCAACGAGGTCCTTCAGCTTCAGGTGCGGTCTTTGATCAAGGAAAAAGGCCTCTCCGTACGCGAGACCGAGAAGATCATCCTGAATTACAAGGAAAAAAAGAACAAAGACTCTGGACGAACAGTCCGTGCAATGGATCCGGACATGAAGAACATCCAGGACGAGCTCCGGAGGCACTTCGGGGCCATGGTTAAGATCCAGCAGGGCAAGAAGGGGGGAAAGATCCAGATCCAGTACGCCTCTTCGGAGGATCTGAACCGGATCTATTCCCTGCTGATTCCCTAGCAGCCTGTTGAAAAAGTCCATTTGGGCAGGCTGTTCAAAACGGTTTAGGTGCAAGGCGCACAAAATCCTGAGGAAGGAGCAACTGTGTTTTGTGTCAAGTCAGTTCACCTCTGAACA
>CAZSUQ010000767.1:0-3041 GCA_964609935.1 uncultured Thermodesulfobacteriota bacterium
AAAATCCAGGGAGGCGAGAAGGAGCTGCTCGGCAAACTCCCTTTCCGGAAGGGAAAAGATATCGGCCAGGAGCCCGACGCGAACGTTGCCCTCCCTCTTCCCAAGCACCGTGTACCCGAGGACCTCGTCTCCTTTCTCCATGACCAGGATGGTGTAGGAGGCGCTGGCCTTCTCGGTGTAACGCCAATGGAGGTATCGACGGTCCCGCACGGCAAGCATCCCAAAGGATGGAGCCGCCCGGTCCCAGAGACGATCAAAGCGTTCATCAAAGCGGTCCGTCTCCCTAATACGTACACCTTTCATTCGAGGCCCTTTGAACCCGAGCAGGCGGCTATGGACCGCTGCCTGGCCTTTTGCCATGGATTCGGACAGCCATCCTTTTCCCACAATCCTTCGAGCATGGCGTCCCCATGTCAGTGAACGCGATCGCACCTCGATGCATCCAAGATCCCTGTAGCCGAGGATCTTCCTCCCTACACGGTAGGCTTCTTCATTCGGGAAGCCATACCCGAGTGCGATGCCGGCTTCCCTGCACGCCTTTTCCCCGTCCTCGTACATGGCCTTCTGCATCCTGGAACTGCCAAGCCCCTTCCTGTAGTCGGGGTCGATCATGTTGTCCATGGGCTGGACAGCGAACACCTCGCGACCCTTGCAAGCGAATCGGGTGGAGACCCCCGCGTACTGGCCCACGATCCGCTCCTCCGCATGGGCCAGATGGATGAAGGAGAGGTGTCCGGAGGGACCGGATAGATATTTCCACCTCCACTCCTGGAGGCTTCTTTCCTGGTTGAATACACGTTGAAAGAGATCATTGATGCCGGCCTCGTCACCATCCCGGTATCGACGGATCCGCCATCCGGAGCCCTTTGGCGCATCGTCGCCTTCGGTTCCTCGCAATCTCCGATTTGATCCGACCTTGCATCCGGGCATTTTTCAACGACCTGACAAAATGGTTTTTTCCAGCGAGGTGCTAAGCACCTAACACCCTTTTCACGAGGCCCGCATACTGCCGGGCATCCGTTGAGAAGAACGCCTCACAATAGCCGCGACCGGCTGAAACGGACATGGATCGAAACCTGTTGAGCCCGATAGCGGTTTCCGCGTAATCCACATGTTCCTTCTGTGAGGCGTGCTTCCGGATGGCCAATTCCTTGACCTCTCGAAAAGGCGTGATGTCCACGACCCGGTTAGGGGTCAGGGGAGACCAGACCTCATAGGCCCACACCGGCATGTCCTTTTTCAGGCCCGGTGCCGCATCCGCAAAAACAGCGCTGGTTGCCGCGTGGTCCGGATGGCTGTCCAGGAAGGAGGGAAGAAGGATGCAATCCGCTTCAATCCTCTCGAGCTGGTCCAGCAGGGCGGACACGACTTCGGGCCCGGAGGCAAGCTCTCCGTCAGGCTGACCCAGAAAGGCGAGATCCTTCACACCGAGAACCCCGGCCGCCTCCTCAGCCTCTTTCCGCCGCAGCACCGCAAGCTCCCCTGATGGGGGCCCGGACCAGTCGCCGCCGCGGGCACCGTCCGTGAGGTAGACCACCGCCACGTGGTCGCCGGCCTTGCAGTGCTTGTGGATCGTGCCGCCGCAGCCGATCACGTCATCATCCGGATGAGGAGCCAGAACAGCGATCCTGCGTCCCGGAAGCCTGTCCACGAGGACCGGCCCGGGGAGTGCCTCCCTGTGAAGAAGGGAAGCGCGGATCCAGTCCCGCAACTCCTGGGAAAGGGCACGCTTTTGTCTATTCTTGAAGATCATCTTCTGAACTCACCTTGCGAAACCTTCCCGTGACGAAGGGCCCCGGTCTTCCGTTCAGGAGGGGAGCCGCCCTCCAGTAGTAGATGCCGTCCGGCCATGATTGAAAGAACTGTTTCGGCAGGCGGATTCGCGTTCCCTGCACCTCGGTTGCTCCCTTGTAGAGAAAAGAAGGGGTAAGGGAGAGTTCGAGAAGGTACCGGTCCGACGGGTGGACCGCGGGCCAGGAAATCTCCGGATGGAGGGGAGAGATGCAGGGTTCCGCCCCACAGGGAGCAGGCTTCCGGACCCGGGCCTTGAGCCTGCGCAGCCCTGCGCGGGCCGGGTTCATGGTTCTGCGGGCCTGTCGTGACAGACCCAGGAAGGCAGAGGCTCCGTACGAGGTGAGAAAGCCATAATGCTTTTTCAGGAAAGGGGAAAGCCCTGCCAGGAAGATCTGCTCGGACTCTCCGCCTTCGAGCGGGGTCCTGCCGATGTGATGCACCAGTTCCGCGTCTGCCAGGAAGTAGAGGTTCCACCCCTTCCTTTTCATCCGGATGCACCAGTCCAGATCCCCGAAGTGCAGGATGAACCGGTCATCCAGGAGTCCCACGTCCTCCAGGGTTTCCCTCCTCGTCATCAGGCAGTGTCCGTTAACCGTATCCACCTCTTGCGCGCCGCGGCCGAGGAAGAGGTCCCAGTCCATCTCCCAGTTCTTCCGGAAGACCCTGTTGTTGGGAAACAGGTTCCCAAGGAATGTCATTTCGAAAAGGAGCATGGAAGGGGTGAGGGGTTTGTCGTCTCCCCACTGGAATGTTTTCTCCGGATCCGACCAGGTGCGCGCCCCGAGGGCTCCAACTTCCGCATGTTCCTTCATGAAGCCCACCATCTTTTCAAGGGCCCCTGGAAGGATCTCCGTGTCCGGATTCAGGAGGAGCAGGTATCTGCCCCGGCTTTGCAGCAGGGCCTGGTTGTTGGCGCGTGCAAATCCTGAGTTTTCAGGGTTTCTGATGAGCTTAACGTCGGGGAATCGCTCCTCCACCATGGAAACACTGTCATCCCGTGAGCCGTTGTCCACGACAAAGATCTCAAGGTCGAGGTTTCCCCTGTTGTCGTAGACGGAGTGGATGCAGGTCTCCAGGTAATCCCTTACGTTCAGGCTCACGATCGCAACGGAAAGGTCGGCCAACGCTTCACTCCTGTTCGGCGGATATCGGCCCGGACGGCTGGCCCGGGTATTGCCTGAAGACTTCTACTGCGAGCAGCGTATACATTCAGTGTCCGGGCTCACTACCTGCAGGCCGGAAGGAAA
>CAZSUQ010000768.1:0-3024 GCA_964609935.1 uncultured Thermodesulfobacteriota bacterium
CCGGATGCCCTATTACATTCTCAGGGGGAACCACGACCGGGTGGGAGATCCGGGCGAGCGTGAACATGATTTCTTCCGAACGGTATTCAACCTTGAAAAGACCCACCGGTCCTTCCTCTACCAGGATCACCTCTTCATCCTACTCGATTCGTGCAACCTGGAGAACGGGCATCCCGAGATCAGCGAGGAACAGTTCGACTGGCTTGCCCATGAGGTTCTTCCCGGCCATCCGGGCAAGCGGGTGCTCGTCTTCCTCCATCACGCAGTGACCAGGAAGGCGGAGTTCTTCGGTTTGACCCGTGAGGACCGGAACCGGCTGATCCGCCTTCTGGAAGAGCACGGCGGCCTGGTGGGGGTTTTCTCTGGCCACAGCCACCGGGCCTTTGTCTCCCGCGACGGCCGCACCGGGGATGTCCCCTATGTGGAGACCCCGTCAACGAAGGAGTACCCCGGTGACTTCTCCCTCTACCGCATGTACACCGGCGGGTATATCCAGACCTTCTATCGCGCCGCCTGCTCCCGCTGCCTCCAGTGGTACGAGATCACAAAGGGCGAATACTGGGGCCTGGCGCCCCTGATTCTGTTCGGAGGGTTGAAGGACCGGAACTTCGTCTACCGCTACCCAGACCTCCGCTGATAGGCCTCTTTCAGCCTCCCTGCCGCTTCGGCAAGGGTTTCGTCGGTCTTGCAGAAGCAAAAACGCACCAGGGTCCGAGCCAGTTCCTTGTGGGGGATCGAGTAGAAGGAACTGGGCGGAATGGCCGCAACGCCTGCCTCGGTGGCCAGAAACCGGCAGAACTCCTCGTCGTTTCTGAAACCCCATTCCTGAAAGTCAGCCAGGATGAAGTAGGTCCCTTCAGGCACATACACACGAAACCCGTTCTCCTTCAGCACGCGGCTCAGATAGTCCCTCTTCTTCTGATACATCCCACGAAGCTGGGTGTAGTAATCCCTTGGGCCGGCTTCCTCCAGGGCAAAGGCCACGGCCTCCTGAAGGGGTGTGGTTACCGCATAGGACACCCACTGGTGGGCCTTGCGCAATCCCGTGGAAAGGGGTTCAGGGGCTATGGCCCAGCCGATCTTCCATCCCGTCACGGAAAAGGTCTTGCCGGCGCTCCCCAGGGTGATGGTCCGGTCCCACATGCCCGGCAGGGACGCAATGCGGACATGCTCGAGCCCGTCAAAGGCCATCCGGTCATACACCTCATCGCTCACCACGAGCACATCGAAACGTTTACAGAGATCCGCAATCCGCTCCAATTCCTCCCTGCTGAACACCTTTCCTGTGGGATTGTGAGGCGTATTGAGAAAGATCATCTTGGTTTTCGATGTGAAGCCCTTCTCCAGCTCATCAAAATCCAGCCCCCATCTTCCTGAAGCTTCCGGTCTCAATGGAACGTACACGCAATTTGCCCCGAACAGCTCACTATCCGCCGGGTAGGCATCGTAAAAGGGCTCGATCATCACCACCTCGTCACCTCCCTCGAGAAAGGCCGTGGCGGCAAGGAACAGGCCCTCGGTTGCCCCGGCCGTCACCGTGACATCGGAAAAGGGATCCAGGTCCCGGCCGAACTCCGGGGCCAGATGGCTCGCCAGGACCTTGACCAGGCGGGGAAGCCCTGCACTCCGGGCATATTGATTCTGGTCGCCATGAACGGCACTCGCGGCGGCCTCTTTCAGGAAATCCGGGCACGGGAAATTCGGAAACCCCTGTCCAAGGTTCACCGCGCGGCAACGGATGGCCAGCTCGGTCATCTCCGCAAAGATCGTCGTGCCGAATCCGCTCACCCGTCCTGCCATCGTGATCTTCGTATCGTCCTTTGCCATGTTCGTTCATGTCTCCTCTGGTTCATCCATGATCTATGCTGCTTGCCCTCTTAAGCCGAGCGTATCGCAGCAAATGGGCCTTTTTCAACGGCCCCGCAGAGAGGAACCGTACCCTGCCCATCATACTGGACAGAAAAGACCCTTCAAGGTAAACTTGCCAAACTCTTTTACCGATATAAATAGATGGAGGGAAAGGAAAACCGAAATGGGATCCGGAACGGATTTTCAACGGCTCATCGAGTTTGCCATCAAGGAAGAACAGAAGGCCCAGGAGTTGTACAAGAGGATGTCCTCCAAGACCGACGACCCCTATGCAAGAGCCATCCTGGACGGCCTGCACGAGCAGGAAACCGCCCATGAGGAAAAACTGCGATCTCTTCTGGACACGATCAACCCTTCATGAACGCAAAGGGTGGAACGTGAGGAAACCTGGAAGAAAGAATCCAACCCTGCAATCCCGGCTGAAGAAGCAGATGTCTTCCCTGGGAAAGCGCCTGAACGAATCCCTTCGTCAGGTTCTGCTGGCCATGGAAAAGCAGGACACGAACCAGGCCCGCAAGCTCATCCCCGAACTGCATCAACTGAATGACCTGGAGAACACATCCCGCGATATCTGCCTCCAGATCCTCACCTTTACGGCGGGGAACACCGACCAGCTCCGATGGACCAGCAGCGCCCACAAGATCCTTTCCCTCATGAAAGAGAGTTCAACGGAGATCGAAGAAATCGCTCTCAAGGTGGCAAAAATCGAGCATGCCCCTGCACTTCCTCTCATCGAGGACCTGCCCGAAATGGGACGTGTCGCCAACGGAATGCTGCAGAAGAGCATCCGCGCCGCCCTGGAACCGGACGAAGAATTTGCGCGCCGGGTCATTGAAGCCGATTCATCCCTGGACCGGTCCAGAGAAAACTTCATGGACGGGGCCATCGCATTTCTTTCGAAAAACCCTGAAGCCACTCCGCACATGGTCCCTTATCTCTGCATTTCTCAGCATCTGGAGCGAATCGGAGACCACGCCAGCCACATCGCGGAAGAAGTTGTCTACTACCTGCACGATCAGATCTGACGGCCCGGAGATAGAGGAATCCCCGGAGACCGTGTAAAAAGGAACCGAATCCAAACATGAACGGGTCCATGGGGACAGGTCCAAGACTCCTTGCTTTCCTCTTAGCTCTGAGCCTGTTCGCGGCTGTATG
>CAZSUQ010000769.1:0-3004 GCA_964609935.1 uncultured Thermodesulfobacteriota bacterium
AAAGGGGAAGTAGATCCACTCAGAACATAATCATACTCGCACCATAATCGCCAGCTATTAGAAAACGGGTCAAACGTCATATTTCTCGTTGAACTGTTTAGGTTTGACCACCTTTAAGGGATGCCATCTTTGTCATCCCATGATCTTTTCTTCCTGCTGGATATTCTCCTTTACAATCGACTTTGGGAAGATGTGACATCCCGGGAGGGTTTCGGGTATGTTCGTGTCGAACCTCAGAGGCTTGATGCCGGGGATAAGGTGAAGTCTTTCATGAGCATGTCAGGAGGAAAAGGGATATGGCGAGAGAATCCATGACATCGGATGAGAGAATCTGGTCTGCGATTCGTTTGGAAAAGCCCGATCGCGTTCCGGTAATACCCACCCTTCTTCCAGAGGCAGCGGCCGGCCTTGCCGGGCTGACAGGTGCCCAGGTTGCCAGGGACAACGAAACCGCTGTGGCTGCAATGATGAAGGTTTTCGATGAGTACGGAGGGTGGGACAATCCCTATCCCGGCGGCTACACCCCTGTGCAACTGCAGGCCATGGGCGTTTTCCCCATGAAGATGAAGATACCGGGCGTGGATCTGCCGGATGACTACACCTTCCAGCTCGTGGAGGAAGAGATCCTCAAGCCGGAGGATTACGACAGCATTTGCGAGATGGGATGCGAGCGCTTCTACTACGAAGACTTTCTCTGGCGAGTGAGCAATCTCGACCCCGGGGGCCTTGCCACGACCATGGATAATTTGCTCATCGGTTTCGGAAACTTCCTGGAAGCGTGCGCAAAACGGGATGCGAAACCGTTCTTCATGGGATATGCACTTCACCCCTTCTTCACGTTGTCCCTCATGCGGTCCATGGTGCCCTTTACGCAGGACCTGTACGCCAACCCGGAACCGGTCGAACGAGTCCTGAAGAAGATGACAGAGGAGACAATCGCAAAGCAGATCCCCATCGTCAAGGCGTCGGGCATCAACCTGTGCCTGCTGACGGAAGAGCGCGCCTCCTGTTACTTTTATCCGCCCGCGATCTTTGAACGGTTCTGGTGGCCCTACACCGAGCAGATCGTGGATGCATTCTGGTCCGAGGGGATCGTGACGATCTTTCACCTTGACCAGTGCTGGGACAAGAACATCCCCTATTTCAAAAGGCTGCCCAGGGGATCCGCCGTGCTCGAACTGGACAGCACCACCGACATCTTTCAGGCAAAGGAAATCCTGCGCGACCACCTTTGCTTTCACGGTGATGTGCCTGCGGCACTGCTATCCATCGGCAGTCCGGAGGAAGTGGAAGCCTACTGCAAAAGACTGATCCATGAGGTTGGAGGAGACGGTGGGCTCATCCTCGGTAGCGGGTGCGGCGTGCCCCCGGATGTTCGGCCGGAGAACTTCAGGGCCTTGATCGACACGGGCAAGGAGTACGAGCTTTCAAAGGCGGGTTAGACAGGGAAACCGCCTCCTAGGAGTCAAGCGTCCCCCATTGCCTCAATTCATCGATGATCTCCTGCGCCTCTTTGATCATCGTTTCCATGAAGTCCTTGATGGACGGGACGGAGTCGATCACGCCGGAAGCAAGAGAAGGCGCCAGCCCATGCTTCATGGAGTAGATCTTCTTGGTGGGTTCAGGGTCTGTTATCCTCTGATTCACGATCTTCTTCTTGAAGGCCTCCGGGGCCTGGAACTCGCGGGTTGCCATGAACGCGGTCCCCATGTAAACACCGGAAGCGCCCATGGCCAGCGCACCCACGAATCCGCGGGCATCCCCGATGCCTCCGGCGGCAATCAGCGGAACCTTGATCAAGCGCCTAGCCGCGGTCAGGTTGATCAGGGTCGTGTGCTGCTCCTCGTGCTTGTACCCGGTTCCTTCTTTGCCCAGAAGGACCACCGCATCCGCCCCCTTCTCGACGATCACCTCTGCATGTCGGATGGTGGCGCACTTGTGTATCCAGTTGCAGCCGGCATCCTTGAAGACCCTTCCGATCAAGGATCCATCGTAACCGGACGTGAAGACCGTCCTGATCCCCTCGTCCAGAGCCACCTGGATGTACCCCCGGTGGTATTCGTTGTCGATCTTTCCCTTCCAGAGCGTGAAGTTCACGGCAAAGGGCCTGTCCGTCATCTCCCTTGCTTTTCGCAGATCCAGCCGGAAATCCTCGGGCGTCGGGTAGCAGATACTCGTGATCACCCCCAGTCCGCCGGCTT
Organism: uncultured Thermodesulfobacteriota bacterium; assembly: GCA_964609935.1. Lineage (GTDB taxonomy): Bacteria > Desulfobacterota > DSWW01 > DSWW01 > DSWW01 > CAYTRL01. The sequence goes on from CAZSUQ010000769.1 coordinate 2,202, forward strand.
CGGAAACCGGAACGGCAAGGCTCGAATTCCCCACATGACCAAAGGCCCCCTGGATGATGGGGTATCGAACGCCGAGCATTCGTGTCAGGCGATTGTCGAATCTCACATCCTTACCCTTGCAGGGGAGATGAGATGGGTTGAGATAGCGTGGCGTATGCAATCAGGACGGGATCGGCTTGAAGAGCTCCTTGATCTCCCTGGGCGGTCCCGCGTACAGGCCCTCTCCGGGCCCGACCTTCCACCCGGCAATGGCGCGGTCCGGGCAGTGCTGGAAACATGCCCAGCATCCCGTACACCCTTTGCCCACCACTGGGAGAGCCTCTTCATCTTCCCGGGTGATACAGTTCACCGGGCAGACCTTGAGGCATACCCCGCACCTCGTGCAGCGTTCCGGCAGGACCCTCACTTGGGTGTATTCCCCGGCCATCTCGGGAGTGAACATCCTGCCCGACAGGTTGCACCCGGGCATGGGCTTGTGCAGGTTCGTGAAGGAAGGCGCCTGATCCGGCCGGAAGGTGGCGGCCCTGGAGAGCATTTCTTGCATGAACCGTCCCAGCCGGTCCCTGTCTTCAACGCCGGGCACCCCGATTTCAGGCCAGAGAATAGCAAGCAAGGGCAGGAGCGCGGGATAGCGTACGGAAAGCATGGCTCCGTAGGGCGCCCCCCTGGCGACCTTTCTCACAAAGGCACGTTGAGGGGGCCAGGATGCGGGGAAGATGACCCAGTGTGCTCCCAGGGTGACATAGCCCTTGTTGGCAAGCTGCTCGGCAAGGAGCGAGAAATGTGCGCCCGGCGCCCCTCCT
>CAZSUQ010000770.1:0-3004 GCA_964609935.1 uncultured Thermodesulfobacteriota bacterium
ACGAGGGCACGGACAGCTGTGACAACACGGCCAATGACGGCAACTGCGATGACGGAGCCTGGTGCAACGGCACCGAGACCTGCGATGCGGTGAGCGACTGCCAGGCAGGCACGGCCCCGAATTGTGACGACGGCGTGGGATGTACGGATGACACATGCAACGAGGGCACGGACAGCTGTGACAACACGGTCAATAACGGCAACTGCGATGACGGGCTGTTCTGCAACGGTGCGGAGACGTGCGACGCCGCCCTGGACTGCCAGGCGGGCACGGATCCCTGCCCTGATGACGGGTTGTTCTGCACGGGGACCGAGTCTTGTGACGAAGGCAATGACCAGTGCCTGCACTCCGGCGATCCGTGTGTAGACGCGAACCCCTGTACCAGCGATCTCTGCATCGAGGTATCGGACAGCTGTGAGAATCTATGTAACGCGGAGAACTGGCAGGATGCCTGCTGTACAGACCCAGCGTGTGTGGGCGATCCTGTTTGCGAGGAGCCCGATTGCAGCGATGCGGATGGAGACGGGTTCGGGTCTCCTGCATCCCCTTCCTGTACGGATCCGAGAGAGGATTGTGATGACGATCCAAGCGATGATCCCGGAGGATGTGCTACGGGCACTTGTGGACAGCAGGCCTGGGCAGGGTGCGCAAAGTGCATCAATCCGGGAGCTCAGGAATTCAGTGGCGACGCGTACGACTCCAACTGTAACGGGGATGCAGACTGCTTCATTGCAACAGCATCCTTTGGCACAGAGATGGCGGACAAGATCGATGTGCTGAGAAGTTTCAGGGATCAATGCCTTGCCACGAGCAAAGCAGGGAAGGCGTTTGTTGACGCCTATTACAAATTCAGCCCGCCCGTAGCGGATTACATTGCAGAAAGGGGATGGCTGAAGACCCTGGTCCGAACGATCCTCCTTCCGGTGGTAGGGTTCGCATCTCTCTTTGTGTAAACAAAAGAAACGCCAAACCCGTAGGACAAGGGGCAACCCGAATGAAAGGTTGCCCCTTGTCATGGATGGGATAGAAGCTCAACGTACATACCGGCAAAACAGAAAAAGAAGGCAGCAAGATTGGTGTTCCCAAAACAAATGCTCTGCTTTCAAAGGATGGCGCTTTGCCATGATCTTTCGGAATAGAGCCCGCTGCTGCCATACCTTCTGGAAATATTCCCCTCTGAATTTTCGGGAAAACGCAATTCCGGCCTTTTCCTGCAGAGCACTCGAGGAACACGGTCTCCTTTCTTGGTCTGCCTCATCAGGCCAATAACGGTGGACCGATGCCTCGGGCCTCGTGGTTTTCCTGAAGATATTCCAGGCGGCTATCGTTCGATATTCGGGCGAAGGTTTTATTCAAAAAAGGAAAAAAAGTTCCCACCTTTAATATAAAGCCGTTATCTCAATTCTGAAATGATTTGACAAAGGCAATACTGTTCCACACCGAATTTTTATGAGTTTGTTAATAATAATAATGGAATAGTGTTTTCTGGCTTCGTCATAACAACGTTCAAAATTCTCTCTGCAAAAGAGAGATCGCGTTTCCAATGGTGGCATTCATCTTGCTCTTTAAAGAATAGAGAATCTGAATTAACCGTTTAGAACGGATAGGTTTTTCAACCCTGAACCAATACGGTTTGCCCCTTCCCTCACCAATCACCGAACCGCCTATCGTCTTCTTTGAAGAAGGAGTTAAAGGATGAAGAGGTCCCATCATTCCCGGATGTCATGCAATCCATCTCACCTCAGAGGAAAAAGCGCTCTGCTTTTTGGGTTGCTTTTCATCGGCACTCTGTTCCTGCTGATGGTCCACACAGACAGGGCCGAATCCTTTGACTACGGCCAGACCGGGGGAGGGGCGATGTCCGGCTCCCTCACTGTAACCGTGGTGGACGGCTTGGACGGCTCCCCTGTAGAAGGGGCGTGGGTGATGGTGGGACCCCAGGCAAACTCTCCTTTTTCGGGCAACTTCGGCCAGACCAATGCCAGTGGACAGATCGTGTTCACTGACGGGACCCTTTCCGGACCCCAGACCGTGACTGCGGCCATGGGCGGCTACCGGGTGATCACGCTGGTGGATGTGGATGCGGCGCAGATAACCCTTCCCCTGGAGCTCTTCACCCTCTACGACCCTGCGGATCCGCCCGTGGATGATGGGATCATCGTTCAGGGGGACGTGACCAATTTCAACTGGACCGCTTCGAACAACAACGGCGCATACGAGATTGCGATCGTACGGGACACGCTGGACCTTGAGTTCTTCATGGACTTCGACGTGGATAAGCTGTTCGGTCCTGCAGTGATCATGCCCATTGTACATCCCACCTACGGGGGCAATTTTGACATCCCCCGGAACGTTTACATTCCTAACCAGGAGGAGACGCCGCCCGGGGACGACCCGGTTGTGTTGGAGAGAACGCCGTACATGTTGAGGCTGCTGGAGGGAGATACGTACGAGAACTTCGCCCTGCGTGGGGACGCAACCCTGCTGGACCTGCTAGGGGTTTTGACATCCGGGAGTGTCGGTCAGCTTCTGGGTTCGTTGAACTATAAGCAGTTCGGCATGACAGGAGACTTCGTTGTTTCCGGGCCCGAGCCCATGGATCAGGATGTGGCCTTCAGCCTGACTCACAACTTCTTTCTCCAGTTTCGTCAGAGCGTGAGCAACCTGCCCTCAGAACCGGCGGGCTGGCCGGCGCCCTATACACGGCAGACGTTTCTGCTTGCCCTGGCGGACATGGACGGGGCGGACGGCACAGGCCCGCTGGCGATGATGAACCTGCAGTTGAAGGGGTCGGGCTGGAGTGGCGGGTCCACCTTTATGAATCTGTTCAACAAGACGGGTGTGCTTACAGGGGTGACGTACCTGGCCATGGGTGTGGCCAGCGCGTTTGACTCGGGTGACAACCCGGATTCCCGGGAGGGGTTCTCCGGGTATGTGAACCGGGTTGGTGGCGGCCTCGGGGATCCGCCCACCGTGCTCGACGGTTTCTATCCGTTTGTGAACC
>CAZSUQ010000771.1:0-3003 GCA_964609935.1 uncultured Thermodesulfobacteriota bacterium
GCGGCATGAAAGAATTCAAGGATCTCCAGGGAAATGGGTGCGGATGCCGAGATGAAGAACCGGATCCGGCCGCCGAACACGTCCCGGATCTTTTGGAAAACGAGCCTGTCGGCAACGGCGCGTTGCAGTCGCAATCCCGCGGGGATCGGTTCTCCTGTCCGCCCGCGGCGGCCGGCCTCACGGCCGATTCTATCCGCCCACCTGAAGATCCGCTGTCTCCACGGGGGCGCCTGTTCCACCTCGGACAGGATTTTTGCATAGGCCTTCTCAAAGATCCGGGGGACACTTCCAAAGATGGTGGGCCGTATTTCCCGGATGTCATCCAGCACGCGTGTGATGTCTTCCACAAAGGCCGCGGGCACGCCCTTGTAGATCCGCATGAAATGGCCGGGGATCCGCTCGCCCACATGCGACAGGGGCAGGAAGAAGAGCATGATGTCGTTTTCGTCCATCTCCCCCATGACGTGCAGGATCTTCAGCTCCTCCATGTTGTTGTGGTGCGTGAGGATGGTTCCCTTGGGCGGGCCCGTGGTTCCGGAGGTGTAGATAAGCAGGGCCATATCGTCCGGCTTGACCGAATCTTCGGCCTGCAGGGTGCATTCCGGGTTGTCCTGCAGGGCCTTCTCGCCGATTTCTTCCAGGCGGGACAAATCCATCACCCCTTCCCGGGGACTGCTCGTTTCCCACTGCACGATGGTTTCCATTTGCGGGAGCTTTTCGCGAAAGGACTTCACCTTTTCCACCTGTTCATCATTCTCGATGAACAGCCATCGGGTTGAGGAATCTTCGAGAATGTAGGCGGCCTGCTCTCCGGTGAGTGTGGGGTAGATCCCCACGCTCACGCCACCGGACCGAAGGATGGCAAGGTCACAGAGCGCCCAGTCAAGGCAGGTCCTGCCCAGGATGGACAGCCTGTCCCCCGGCTTGACGCCGGAAGCGATGAGCCCTGCCGCAAGCCTGTCCACCCTTGCATCCGCCTCTGACCAGGTCATGGTTGCCCAGGATTGGTTCTTCCTGTACAGGTAGGCGGTCTTATCCGGAGCCACCCGGGATCGATTGCGAAGGAGGTCTGTGAGCTTGTTCATGCCTCATCCATGAAGTTGCTTTGAAAACAGATGCTTGCCGGGAAAGGAACCTGAGGTTCCGGCCTGGGCGACAGGACGGGAAAAACAAAGAAAGGGCCTTGTACAAGGCCCTTTCTTTTACATTCAGAAAAAGGGAAAAAGATCAGCCGAGCTGATGTCATGCGCCCATGATGGTGCCGAGCTTCATGGCCAGGCTCATGTCACCGCTGATTTTGAGCTTGCCGGACATGAAAGCCATCTGGGGATTGAGTCTTCCGGCGTTGATTTCCCTCCAGTCCGGAACGGCCATGGTCACGGTCAGCTTGGGTGCATCGGCCTTTTCCTTTTTGGTGGTAATCTGGCCACCGTCAAGCTCCATGGTGTATTCGCCTCCCCCTTCCCCGGTGAGAACGAACTGCATGACGGCGGTGATATCCTTGATCTTGGAGATCTGGTCAGGATTGGATGCCGCCTGTTCGGGAAGCCATTTCAGGTAGAAATCGTCAGGAGTGATGTCTTCGGGTGGTTTGGGTCTCTCTGCCATGCTTTACCTCCTCCTTCCTTGTTGGGCGCCGGGCCCATGGGTTTGTGGATTACGTACAGAGCAGGATTCTTTTATTACAATTGAGCACAAGTTTCAAGTGTTTTCTGTTTCCTTTCCTTTTCAAATCTCGATACGGCGTGCTATACCTACTTTACGCATAGGGGCTGATCAAAGGGCCCTTGCGGTATGGAGAGGAGAACAATGGAAGAATTGATCCGTTTCGGGGTGTCCATTCGATCAAAGCTGCTGAGGAAATTCGACGACCTGATTCGTCAGAAAGGGTATGTGAATCGGTCCGAAGCGATCCGTGACCTGATCCGAAAACACCTGGTGGAGCATGAATGGGAACTGGGAGACCGTGAGACAATCGGGACCCTGACCATTGTTTACAACCACCATGTTCGAGAGCTCTCAGAACGGCTGGACCACTTTCAACACGATCATGTGGAAAGTGTGGTTTCCACCATGCATGTGCACCTGGATGCACACAACTGCCTGGAAGTCATGGTCCTGAAAGGAAAGCCGGCGGAGATTCGATCCCTTGCCGATCGAATCATCGGTGTCAAGGGAGTCAATCACGGGCAACTGGTTATGACCACAACGGGTAGAGAGCTGGACTAGGCACCTTCCTCCACGGATCTCCCCCAACCCCTTCACATGCTCCCCTCTTAATCATTCCCCGCCCCTGCCCCATCGATCCGAGTTTTTTGTTGATTCGAGCAGAAAATGTGCTAAACAGAAGGGAATCGTGGACAGCCGGGAGTGAGACCTTCCATCAGCCGGCCCATTGAACCGGACGCCAAAGAGAGGGAACGATGCTTAACGTATGTGTATTCGGAAGCGGGGGTTGGGGAACCGCCCTTTCCCAGCTCTGTGCTTCCAGGGGTTACCGTGTACGGCAGTGGGTTCGGGAGCCCGAACTCGTGGAGAAGATCAATCGCAATCGGGAGAACCCGCTGTTTCTTCCCGAGATCGAGCTCTCTGACCGTATTGTGGCTACCGTGAAAGAAGAGGAGGCCATGGAAGATGCCGACCTGGTACTCCTCGTCATCCCGTCCCAGTTCATGCGGAGCACGGTCCAGCGTATCCGGTATGACCTGCCCACCGAGGTCCCCATCGTCTGCTGCAGCAAGGGGATCGAGAGAGAGAGCCTGCAGCTCATGTCCGAGGTGTTGACCGGAGAGATGCCGGGCAAGTATCATCCCTGGCTCACCTACCTGTCCGGGCCGAGCTTTGCCCGGGAGGTGGCAACCGGCAAACCGGCAAACGTGACCGTTGCCGGGAAGAGCAAAGAGGTGAGGGAAAAGGTGAGGACGATACAGGGCAGATCCACCTTCCGGATCTACACCTCTGGCGATGTGGAGGGTGAGGAGGTGGGCGGGGCGGTGAAAAACG
>CAZSUQ010000772.1:0-2999 GCA_964609935.1 uncultured Thermodesulfobacteriota bacterium
CCGGGAAGACCTCGAAGCGTTTGTCGAACATGAACAGGATCGGGGAATGAAACCGCAGACGGTGCGAACACGTCTTGCCACAACACGAGCTTTTCTCGTGCATTTGGCAAATCAAGGGGTCATTGATCATCGGATCCTGTTACGGCCGCTGCGTATCAAGCTTCCCGATCCCCTGCCTCGAGCCATGGCTGCAGAGGATGTCAAAGCCCTCATCGATGTACTGGAAGATATACGGGCACGCGCCTTGATTCTTGTTCTGCTCCGAACGGGGATGCGTATAGGAGAACTGCTCGACACGAAGATGTGCGACGTTCATCTGAAGGAGCGAAGGGTCGAGATCCCACAGGCGTCGAAAAATGCTACAGGCCGTGTGGTCTATTTGAGTGAGGATTCCCGCCAGGCCCTTGGGGCCTGGTTCAAGATCCGGGACGAAGAAAAGACATTCGTCTTCTACGCCGCCGGGCGCCCCCGCCTGGGATATGCAGGTGCCCGTTCGCTTTTCCGTAAACAGTTAGCACGAGCAGGTCTGGAGAACAAGGGCTACGGACTGCACCAGTTGCGGCACACCTTCGCCACAGAGATGCTCAACGCGGGAATGCGCCTGGAGTGCCTTCAACAGTTGTTGGGTCACACAAACATCAATGTTACGCGCCGCTATGCCCGGCTCACGGATATCACGCGGGAGACAGAATACTTTCAGGCAATGGAAATCATTAAGACAGGAGGAGCGATCCATGGAAATTACCAACTCGATTCTGAGCTACAGGCGTTTCTTGAAGAGAAGAAACTTCTCGGTGCACACACTGAGTCATTACCTGAACGATCTGAAACAGTTTCTCATCTGGGTCGACGTTCCGATCGAACAGGTCGAAAAGGCGAAGATCGAACAGTACATCGAGCATCTTCTCAACGAGAGCAAGAAGCCCAAAACGATTAACTGTCATCTGAACGCGATTCGCCGGTTCTACGAATACCTGAGCGAGGAGACCGCATTGAACATCGGCAACCCGGCAAGCAGGGTCCGTCCAGTTCGTATGCCCAAGCCACTTCCGAAACACCTCAAAGATGCACAGATTGCGGTTTTCCTTGCCGCCGTGCATAAGGCCAGAGACCAGGCCATCTTCCACTTGATGCTGCGTACAGGCCGTCGTGTGGCTGAGGTCGTCAACTTGACCTTTGAGGATATCGACTTCGAGCGCGGGCGTGTATGGGCACGCTTCGGCAAAGGAAACAAGGATCGGATTGTCTTTATGACCACCGATGTCGTTCGCCTGATTGTTGCGTATCTCAAGTGCCGGCCTTCATCGGACAGCCGACATCTATTCCTGGTCGAGAAGGGCAAATACAAGGGCCAACCAATCTCTGTTCGAGGCGTTCAGAAGCGCATGGAATACTATGTTCGCAAGGCCGGTCTGCAGGCTTCCTGCCATCACTTGCGTCATTCGTTCGCCACGGAGATGCCCAACGCAGGTGCTTCCCTGGCTACGATTCAGGACCTCTTGGGTCACGCCTCCATCAAGACAACACAGCGCTATGCCAAGGTCTCGAACATCAAGGTTCAACAGGACTACTACAAGGCCATGGAAGAAATCACGAAGGGTTTGGGCCGGTGAGATGAGGGAGAACACGCAACAGGCTCAGCAAAAAAATTCTTGTTTCCCAACGTGCAATGCAGTACAAAGGAGAGAGAAGATAACAATCGAACCCAACACCTAACCCGCCAATTTTCCTGCTATTATCAGGCTTTGTTACGTGTAGCTGCCATATATTGATTCTCTGATGCATTTGCCATCAGGTTCATATATCGAAAGGCACGTCCGCATCAGTAAAAATCAATATGTTACTATCAAACATAGGCCGATCCGCGCCCTAAAAATGTGTCAAGGAAAGAGTGGATACAATTGAGCGGAGGCAATCCGGCATTTGAAGTCCGTCAACAGATCGAAAAGTTCTAACCTGCGGTTCCTATATCATTCTCAAATATTGATCGTCTCGGAGTTCCCATCATGGGTTTTCAAAATGTCCCAGGTACCGTCCGTAAAGCAGGAAGCCGATCGAGTTGGCCTGTTTTGGTCGGTATGCGATGCAAACGTTACAGGGGATGTGGCAGGTCGTGGCATGCACGTATCTGTGGAAAGATTTACCCGTCAATATACGTTCGGGCATTCTCTCCGGCGATGCGTCCCGAGATCACGGCAAAGGCCGAGGTAAGGCCCAGGGTGTGCGACGCATCGTACGTATCACCGTACATGCCTCCGGCCACGTTCCCGGCCGCATAGAGACCCGGGATCACGTCCAGGCCCGTTGCACTCCCCTCTTTGATCACCTCCGCACGATAATTGATCTTGATCCCCCCAAGGGTTCCCACGTGCGTCGGGTGTCCCTTGACGGCAAAAAACGGAGAGGTTTTCAGCGGATCCAGGTACGTGGGGTCCTTGGCAAAAAGAGCATCACGGCCTTTTTCGCAGCACGCATTGTATTCATCAACGGTGGCTCTCAGCCGTGGGATCTCCACGCCCATCTTCCCAGCCAGTTCTTCGATGGAACCGGCCATCCAGGCCTCATCCTCATCCATGCACGCCTGGATCGCATCGACAACATCCGGGATCCGTGTTCCCCTGGCCGAAAGCATCCCCAGGCCCGCCTGAATGCCTTCTTCCTCCATCCGTTTTCTCGTCGCATCGTCAAACAGATTGAACAGCACCTGGCCGGGCTGTCTGGACATGGCATTGCCCATATGCGGAAAGGACAGTTCCGATTCATCCAGGAAGCGGTCCCCGTTGGTGTTGACCCACAGGAAAGGCTGCCGCAATACAGCCGTGATGTGCTGATTGAAGCGGCTGCTTTTCGGTTTCCCCTTTTTCGCCTTTTTTTTCGTCAAGACACGGGGAGGACCCCGCTGGATGAGGCCGGTCCCTTCTCTGGCCGCTCCCGCTTCCCAGGCCATCCTGATTCCGTCACCTTCCTTGCCCACCTGCCCGACGACCATCTCGATCGTG
>CAZSUQ010000773.1:0-2995 GCA_964609935.1 uncultured Thermodesulfobacteriota bacterium
GTCGCGGGCACTTTTGTTGTTCCTTTGTTGCCCCTCTTTTTCAAGAAACTCATCATGGAGACCGATAGTGTTCATTTGCAGGAAGTCGTTCTTCACATCAAAATGTATCTTCAGGTATTTGGATATTCGCTATGCACAATCGTTGTTCTGATCGGACTGGTCCCCACTATATTTCTTTTAAGAAACAAGGACCGGAATGTCATCCCCTATGCCATCTCCACCGCATGTGCCGTACTCTTTTTCATCAAGATGCGTACGGTAGCCATAGGTTATTTTTTTCCGCTTCAGGTCTGGTCAGGTCTTCTTTGGGCTCGCTGGACGTCACGCTGGTCCGAAAAGGCGAAACGAATCGGATGCATCGGACTGGGGTTGGCCTTCATCGCCCCCCTTGTCGTCACAAATCCTGCAGAAACCTGGAATCGATGGATCACGTTCGACCGCCACACACAAGAACACATTTCAAGGTTGACAGTTTTCCTTTCTGATACGGAGTCCTTCGTTGAGGAGAACGATGTAGGGTATCTGTTACCAAACAGTGGAGGCGCTACAACACTTCGACGTGGCATGTTTGGATCCGCCGTCGCTCTCGCGCGGCCCGGGAATCCCTGGTCGGGTCTTTTGCAGTATGACGGAGAGAACGTTGCCCTGTTTTGCCAGGAGGGCCTGGAACCCGAAAAAATCAAAAGAATACGACAAAAAAGACTCGTCGTGACGTTCCTCCCTCTCCTTCGTACCGAAGTCCAAGACGGTTGCATGGCGTCCCTTATGGAGACCATTGGCATGCTACGCCTATCCCACCGCCTGGAACTAGAGATCCCTTACCATTTGGATGCCGCTCCCCAGTCGGATCCGAGCGCCGGATTCACCACGGATTATGTTATCCAGCTGTTCCGAAAGGATTGATCACGTATCCATGGCCCCTGGCAACCGCTTGTTTCTATGTCTTGATCGCAGCCTTGTTTGGTGGGACTCGGGATCCCTCTAGGGATAAGAAAACATAGGGGAGAATATGGCCAGGCATCGGTTAAAATGGTTTCTCTTCTCAATCATTCCATGTGTAGTTCTATTGGCTCTGGCTGAAACGATCCTGAGCTTCGCATTCCCTGCCTTTGATTTCGTTGTGGTGATGGGAGTACGTGAGCAGACGATGCATGTATGGTCGGATCCTTCCGTATGGTGCCGAGTTGAAGATAGAAGGCGAATTGTTCTCGCACCAAACCCTGATAAAGGAGTCAACGCAGAGGGATACCGCGGTCCGGCTGTCCCCATTCAACGTAACGGGGCGACCTTTCGCATCCTCTCGTTAGGAGATTCAACAACATATGGCGTCGGAGTAATGGAGGATGAAACCTACTCGGCCCAACTCGAAAGGATCCTCATTGAACACGGGAGCAGGGCGGAAGTCATCAATGCCGGAGTTCCTTCCTATACCTCTGAACAGGGCCTCGAAGCACTTCAGCGGAGATGGAATCACTACCATCCAGACCTGATCCTAACCTATTTTGGAAACAATGATTCCAGCCTCGTCATGTCGCGCCCGGATAAGGAACTCATGGTTTTACCTTCCTCTCTTTCACTTTCTAGAACGCTGTTGGAGCGTTCCCGTATTTATATGTTAATGCAGGCCGTCTATCTTCAGACGCTGAACCGCTCACAGAAGGTCCCTCGCGTATACGAGGAGGACTTCAAAATAAATCTCCTCCGAATCGAGGAAATAGGATACAGCATGGGTGCTCAGGTCCTGCATGTCCAACCCGTGGTCTCCTCGAAAACCGAACTCTTCGAAGGAGGCTACTCCGTAGATCTTGAACAGCTTCACCTAAGCGAAGTATTCACTGACTCGGGACATGGGGTTGACAAGCTCTTCCTGGATGGAGTTCATCCGTCGGCCGAAGGCCACCGGATCATCGCGGCGTTCCTCTTCAAGGTTCTTGAGACATCCACATTTCTGGATGATGGAACAAAGGTCGATGACCTGAAGGATGGTCCAGCATTGTGAACGGGCAGGTGAAGGCAGGGTGACGAAAGGAAGCCTCTCGAATATCTTCCTTTCATCCTCAGGGTTGTCGGAATGATCGTTGCTTCGAACCTTCCTGGTTGGGCAGGGGCTTTTTGCCTTTATCTCATGGAGGCGAGCTCATAGAAGGCCGGGTTCTTCAGTTCCGACGCCTCAGAAATCGTAATCCTCGAATCTCACGCCACAAAAAGGTCAAGTACCGATTCCGCATGCGAATTGCCATTGTGTCTGCATGATGTTTCACCTTCAAGCTGACCAAAAACCACAGGAATTGCGGTGACAGCCAGGAAGGAATTCGCCGAAACCATCCACGCCTTATGGCTTTTTCCATGGCCTGCGGCGAACGGTGGACCGTCGTTGCAATGAGCCACTCGAAAGGCAACAAGGACTTCCTTCGGGAATAGATGATTCCACCGGTGAAGTAGCCGCTGGCGTCCTTCCCATGTTCGACACCCTTCTTTTGCTGATCGGTCAGCCATCCGATCTTGTGCAGGTAGTCGGTGAGATCGGTTCCTGGTATGGGCTGCAGCCAGTAAACGCTCACCTTGGTGGGTTTATTGTTTGCGAAGAAGCGTGCGGTTTCGACCATATCGTTCTCGGTGACACCAGGCAGTCCCAGGATGAGATCCACGTTCACCCGGATGCCACGGTCACGAAAAAGCTTCAGGGCTTTGCAAATCTGATCAAGGGTCTCAGGCCTTTGCAAAAGATCCTTCTTTATATCATCACGAATGGTCTGGACGCCCATCTGCACCTCATAGCATCCGGCTTGAGAAAGGAGGCGAACCGTTTCAGACGTTGTCGTGCCCGGGCTGACGGCACAGTGGAAGGGCCATGCAACTTTCTCGGAATAGGGTCGAACGAAATCCGACAACCAACCTTCGTCGGCGGAAAAGAGCTCATCGAAAAAACGGACGGACGGCAAGGAGGTATGTTCCTTTGCCTCGGCGATTTCTTCCACGACACGTCCCGGGCTAT
>CAZSUQ010000774.1:0-2991 GCA_964609935.1 uncultured Thermodesulfobacteriota bacterium
GATCATGTTGGTCATCTTGCCGATGGTGGAGAGCCGTTCCGCCTGCAGAAGCTCCTGCTGGGCCTTGCGCAGATCCTCCATGGCCCTCTTGAGCTCCACGTTGATCTGCTTCAGGTTCTTGATGAGTGTTCGGTTCTGGTGTTCCAGCTCGTACTTCTCGATCCCCTGCTTGACGATGATCTTCAGTTCTTCGGGCTCCCACGGCTTGGAAATGTACCGATAGACCTGGCCGTCATTGATGGCATCCACCAGGGCGTTCATGTCCGTGTACCCGGTCAGGAGGATCCGGATCGTGTCCGGACAACGCTCCACGACCCGGGTCATCAACTCCGTGCCGTTCATGCCGGGCATCCTCTGGTCCGCAACCAGGAGAACGACCCTCTCCTTTTCCAGCACCTCCAGGGCTTCCTGGCCGCTGGTGGCTGTGAGCACCTTGTAGATTCGCCCCAGCTCTCTCTTCAGGAGCTCCACGATCCGGGGTTCGTCGTCCACCACGAGAATGCGATGGCGTCGACTCACATCCTTGAGGAGCCCATCAAGCGGACTCGATGCACTTCTATCCGACAGGTTGCTCGTCTCTTGTTCCATCCTCTCGAACATGCTTTTCTCCCTGGCGTTCTGCCTGTGCAATCAGCGGGAGCCGGACCGTAAAACACGTGCCCTTTCCGAGCTCGCTTTCTACGGAGATGCTCCCTCCGTGTTTCTGCACGATCCCGTAGGAGATGCTCAGACCCAGTCCTGTGCCCTCGCCCACGGGTTTGGTGGTGAAAAACGGATCAAAAACCTTTTCGAGCTGATCCGGCTCGATCCCCTTGCCATTGTCCTCCACAAGGACCTCCACATGCCCCGTGTCCGTTTGCCTCGTCCGGACCCATATGTCGCCGCTTTCCGCAATCGCCTGGCCTGCATTGGAAAGCAGGTTCATGAACACCTGGCTGATCTGCCCTGCATAGCACTCGATGGGGGGCAGGTCCCCGTAATCTCTGTGCACGCGAACCCGGCTCTTGAACTGGTCCGCAAGCAGGTTCAGTGTGCTGTCGATGTTTTCATGGATGTCGATGCTTTTCCGCTCCGCTTCATCCAGCCTGGAAAAGGTCCTCAGGTCCATGACGATCTGTTTGGTCCGCTGGGACCCTTCACGACAGCCCTCGATCAAGCTGTTGATATCCTCCAGGATGAAGTCCATGTCGCATTCCTGCCAGGCGCTCTCCAGTTCCTCCCCATAATTAGTTTCTCGACTCACTTGCCGGTAAGCTTTAAGGATTTTCTCGATGCTCTCCACGTATTCCCCAAGGATGTTCATGTTTCCGTATACAAAGCTGATGGGATTGTTGAGCTCGTGCGCCACGCCCGCCACCAGCTGACCGAGGGATGCCATCTTCTCGGAGTGCACGAGCTGCACCTCGGCTGCCTTGAGTTCTTCGTGGGTGTTCTTGAGCTCCTCGTGGGTTCGCTGAAGCTCCTGTTCCGCTTTCCTCAGCTCGATCAGGGAGCGAATCCTCGCCTGGAGTTCCTTGGCGTTGAACGGCTTTCCGAGATATTCATCAGCACCCGCCTCGAATCCCTCGATCCGGTTCTCGGTCTCGGCTCTTGAGGTCAGGAGGATGAAGGGGATGAAGCGAAGGCTCGGGTCCTGTTTCGCCTCACGGCAGAACTCGTATCCGGTCATGCGCGGCATGGTCACATCGCTAAGTACGAGGTCCGGGCGAATCTCCCTGCATTTCTCCAGGCCCTCCTGCCCGTCACATGCCTGCGTCACGCGGTACTTCTTCTGAAGGAGCATGCAGATGAAACGCCTCATCTCCGGGTTGTCTTCCGTCACCAGGATGTGCGGGGCGTCCTCCGGGAGTTCGGGCAGCTCGCCGGACTCCTCCTCGGGGCTTGCAGCCTCCACCTCGGATTCCAGGTCCGCCATCTCGGTCTGCATGAGGCTGTCCGACACGATCCCGTCCGGCTCGTCGGCCGAATCCTGGATGAGCTCTTGGGGAAGATGGTCCCGGCCCGTCCTCAGGATGACGGTAAACTCGGTCCCCCGGCCCACCTCGCTCTCCACCGTGACCTCCCCGCCGTGAAGCACGGTGAACTCCTTGACCAGGGAAAGCCCGATCGCGGTTCCGGTCACCCGTTTGGTCTCCCTGGAGCTTGCCTGGTAGAAACGCTCGAAGATCCTGGGCAGGTCCTCTTCCGGTATCCCGGGCCCTGTATCCGAAACCTTGGCAACGACCTTGTCGTCGTGCTCGCTCAAGGAAACGAGAATCCTTCCGCCCTGGGGGGTGAACTTGAAGGCATTGGACAGGAGGTTGGTAAAGACCTTCTCCATCCTCTCCCGGTCCATGTAGAGGGATACGTTTTCATTCCTGCAACCAGACAGGGAAAGATCGATATCGATCCCCTTCTTGCCGGATGCCAGCTGAAAGGGCTCCACGATCTGCTTCATGAAGGGCACAATCTCATAGCGTCCGATGTTCAGGCGGATCCTCCCCGCCTCGATCTTGGAAAAGTCGAGCAGGTTGTTCACGAGCTTGAGCAGTTTGAGCGCATTCCGGTGGATGGTGGAGAGGATCCCCTTCTGGTTCTCCCGGACCGTCCCCATATCCCCCTGCATCATGGATTCCAGAGGCGCCAGCGAAAGGGTCAACGGCGTTCGAAGCTCGTGGCCCACGTTGGAGAAGAACTGTGACTTGAGCTTGTCGAGCTCCTTCAGTTTATCGTAGGAGGCCTCCAGCTTCTGGTTGCTCTCCTCCAGTTCGGAGGTCCTTTCCTGAACCAGGTTCTCCAGGTTGAGGTTGAGATCCTGCAGCTCCATGTAGGACGTGGCGTTCGACAGGGCCACGGAGCTCTGGTTCGCAAGCAACTCCAGAAGGTCCAGGTCGGATCGGGTGTAGGTCTTGCCCGATTTCTTTGTCCCCACGCCCAGGACACCGATCATCCTGGATTTGAAAAGGATGGGGATGACCAGGATGAGGCCCAGGGAAGACATGAGAGGAAAAG
>CAZSUQ010000775.1:0-2991 GCA_964609935.1 uncultured Thermodesulfobacteriota bacterium
ATTGAGGGCAACCACAAGGGATTGCCCCTACGAACCGTCATTTTATGAAAAAAAGAGACAAGTTCCCTTTCTTCAGTGGGAATGCCGTATCCGTTGTCGGTAAAAGAGATCCGAAAGGAGGAAAAAGGAAAAAATCCCTTTCAAATTACTGGGATATTGCATGAAGCACCGCCCCGGGAGCAGTGGAAGGCTTCCTTGATTATGTTGACACCGGATTCCCGGTCAACCTAGACTCCACACCGACAGGGGAAGGCCGTGGATGCATAACACGAGCTTTGCAGCCAAGGTCTTTCGAGCCGCAGCAGGTGACTTGTGCAATATGCTAGAGCAAGGAGGAAGAGATGATCTCGAGGATCGATCACGTCTCGATCGCGGTGAAGGACTATGACGGGGCGCTCCGTTTCTTTCAGGATCTCCTGGGGGTCATCCCCGGTGTGGGCGCCCATGACGAGAACATGAAGTACTTCTGGCAGATCTTCTCCCTGGGGGACCTCTCGAGGCTGGAGCTGATGACACCCGGAGGCGAAGGGAGTTTCCTGGACAACTTTTTGAAGGAGAGGGAGGGCGGCGTTCACCATATCACCCTGGAAACGCCGGACATCCGGAAAGCAAAGGAAGCCCTGGAGAAAAAGGGGATCCCCTGTTTCGGCTTTCAGGAATACGGGGATTTCTGGAAGGAGCTGTTCATCCACCCCAGGGATGCCTTTGGGGTCCTCATCCAGATCGCGGAATTCCGGCCGGATGACTGGATTTCCGAAACCCTCAGGTTTGAAGAGGGTGTTCGGTGGTCTGTGAGCCGCGTGGACACGGGGTGCACCCTTTCCCTGGCCCATCCGGGTGGTGGAAAGGTGCATGTAAACCTCTCCCCGGAAGAGGCGAAGCGTCTTGCTGAGGAACTGACGGAATCCAAGGAATAGAAACCTGGTCGTGTTGTTTCGGAGGCTACCATGAAGGTAAAGATCATTGCGGTCTTTGAATTCGTATTGATCCTGCTTCTCCTCGCAGTGCTTTTGTCACAGGTTGTTTCCTTCAAAAGGGTACGGCCCCTCGTGCGGGAGCCGGAGGAACCCGGGGCGTCCTCCCTGAGCTATACACCACCGCCCCCGCCAAAGGTGCCGGTAGAGGTGGTGAAGAAGCTTGCAGACCTTAAGAAGATGACGACCCCGAAGGTTGAAGAGGTGGCCGAGAACATCCACAACGCCAGTGGTTTTGCACTGGGAAACGTGCAGATGGTGGTCACCGAAGAAGGGCTCGTCATTATAGACACCACGGAGAGCCAGGACGCTGCACGCGAGATTCTTGGGCGGTTTCGCGAGATCACGGACAAGCCGGTCCGGTTTGTGATCTACACCCATGGACACCTCGATCACGTTTACGGAAGCCCTGTTTTCATGGAGAGAGACACGGAGGTCATCGCAACCAGAGCGTTCCTCCGGTTCACGGAAAGGGATTTCCAGCTTCTCAAGGGATTTCATGTCCGGTCACGTCTCAACCAGTCCGGGGATTCCTCCCCTGCGTTTGCCCGCAAGCTCCCTGTGAAATCCCTTTTCCGCGGATGGCAGGGGGACGTGGATTTTGTCCGTCCCACCGTGACCTTTGAAGAGAGCTATACCTTTGATCTCGGAGAAAGGCGGTTCCAGCTCTTCCACACAACCGGGGAAACACCGGACCATCTCATGGTCTGGCTGCCCGGGGAAAGGATCCTCTTCTGCGGTGATCTCTACTATGCCAGCTTTCCCAACCTGTCCACACCCATGCTGGAGTCACGGCCGGTTCAAGGGTGGTACGAATCCCTGGACAGGATGATTGCACTGGACCCGGAGATCCTGGTCCCCGGCCACACCGATCCGATCGTGGGCAGGCAGCAGGTCCGGGAGGTGCTGGCAAATCACAGCCAGGCCATCCGACATGTATACGAAGAGACGGTGCGGTGTATCTACCAGGGGAAGACCGTGGAGGAAGCCGTTCGGACCGTTCGATTGCCCGAGGACCTCGCAGCGAAACCGCGTTTGCAGGAGCTGTACGGACGCGTGGACTGGTCCGTGCGCGGAATCTACCGGGGCCTGACCGGGTGGTACGATGGGCGGGGAACAGGGCTGGCCCCGCTGCCGTCGGGATTTTCCGAAAGGGAGGTGGTCAAGCTGGCCGGTGGAGCGAACCGGATCCTTGCAAGAGCCGTTGAACTGCAAAAGGCCGGTGAACACCAGCTGGCCTGCGAACTCTGTGACGTGGTCATCCAGGCAAATCCCGGCGACAGGCTGGCACACCTCATCAAGGCCTGTTCCCTGGAGAGCCTTGCCTTCACGAGCGGGAATCTCAACATGTTCGGCTTCTATCGCTCCGCAGCGGCCCTTGAACGCAAGGCGGCAGGACGGAAGCCGGATTGAAAGGGCTCGGAGCATGCACGAACAAAATATGACATCTGAGAAGGCGTTCTTGAGTCGATACCCATGAAGGTTCTTCATCTTGCGATTCTTTTCCTCGAAAGAAACAGATGCCCACGCAATAGAAGCCTGGAGTTTTGCACTCATCCTTTCTCTTTCATGTATGATATCATTCTACTCATAAGACAAGACATCTTGACTTCGTTGGTTGCGAATGGAAAAAAGGTCTTGAAAAAGAGGGGATAAAGGCAAAAAAAGGGAGGATAAAAGAAGATGTCCCAGCCTTTTTCCGGTTTTGAGCCCGGTCCCATCGAATCCCTCGACGCTTTCCTGGACAAGCTCCGGGACGATCCTCTTTTGGATATCCTGAGCGACGGTATCGTTGTTATCGACGCAGCCAAGAAGGTGCAGTTCATGAACCGGTTTTCCCAGGAACTCTTGAAGATACCGGAATCCGACGGGTTGGGGGACCCTTGCTACGAGGTGGTCAAGAGCGAGATCTGCCAGGGAACCTGCAGCCAATGTCTCGAGCATGAAGGCGCGCCCTTCATGGAGAACTTCAATGTGGATGTTCTGTGCAGGGACGGAGAAACCGTGGCCTGCTGCA
>CAZSUQ010000776.1:0-2990 GCA_964609935.1 uncultured Thermodesulfobacteriota bacterium
GAGCCGGTACAATGCAACGACATGTGAGTGGGAAATCTTCACTGAGAAGAATGCACCCATGGAGGAAATCTGGTGTTACAATGTGGATGCAAATGACGGGAAAGTATACGTGGCCGTCTGGGGGGGAGGGGTTCTCGAGTGGGATGTGAAGACGCGGCGTTGGAATGCGCATCGCGATCCGGACCGGGAAATGGAGATCGATCTCTATCGGGACGACGGCCTGATCCACGTGATCACCACCTCGGTATCCCACGTGAACAGCGTGCTGTGGGCCTCCACCTATTTTGGCCTGAGTCGCTACGATGGAAGACACTGGCGCGGATACATGGACCACGACAGCGGCCTGAGCAGCAATTTCATCAATCATGCGAAGGGACGGAGCGGAACTTCCTGTTACATCTCAACGGACAAGGGATTTTCGGTCTTGGCGGATTCGAATACGGATACATGGGTGTCGTACAAAAGGGATTCGGAAGGAGCCAAGACATGGAGGGCTCATGTGATTGTGGGAAAGAAGGAGGTCCAGGTGGTACCGACCAACCTTCTCTTACCCAATGATTTCGTCATTTGCTCGGAGTTCCAGGGCGATGATGTCTGGATCGGAACGGGTCACGGGCTGGCCCGTGGAATCGGGCGAGGTTACTGGTCCGGGATCAGGGAGATCCACAAGCTGGGAAGCGAGAAAGGTGGTCTATGAAGCGTGATCGAAGCAGACCGACCTGTCTTGGGATGATCTTCGCTGGGGTGCGGGTCACGTTCTTTTGGATCCTTGCTTTTTCCACGTGTTTGGTCGTTGCCCTCGGGCATGCGGAAGAGGGTTTCCATGTGGAGAAACCTAAGGGGGAGGGGAGCCCGGAAAACTATGGGCGTACGCCCGGAGAATATTTGCCTTACGGAAGGTTTGCCGAGCCTTACAAGCGTTTTTTCCTGGACCCGTTGACCTACACGGGATACGGACGGCACATTCCTGAACCTGAGCGAGTGGAATCGGTAAAGATCGGATTTCTGGGACCGATTGAGAAGACCGTCTCTGTGGCAACAGGTGGGATGTCACATGAGGAGCCCTTGGGGCGGAAGATGCTGCAAGGCGCGCGGTTGGCCATTGAGCAGGCCAATGCAAAAGGTGGATACCGGGGGAGCGGCACACCCTTTGAAATGATCGTTCGAAACGATAATGGGCTCTGGGGGGCGAGTGGAGACGAAGTGATTCACCTTGCCTACAGGGAGAGGGTTTGGGCGATTCTCGGAACCATTGATGGAGCCAATACACACATTGCCATTCGCGTCGCGCTGAAGGCGGAGATCCCTATGATGAATACAGGGGATACGGATCCCACGCTGGTGGAGACAAGGATCCCCTGGGTGTTTCGTTGTATCACGGATGATAGGCAGATGTGCTACACACTCGCGGATTTTGTCTTCAAGAAGTTGAGGCTGACCCGCATTGCAGCCCTTCGGGCGAATAACCGATACGGCCGGATGAGCATCGACGAATTCCGGGACGCGGCTACGCGAAAAGGTCACCCTTTTGTGACAGAACTCAACTACAAAACAGGGGATACGGACTTCACCCCGCAACTCGAGAGAATCCGGGAACTTGAACCGGAAGCCGTCATGACCTATGGCGATTCCAGGGAGTCTGCGTTGATTTTGAAACAGATGCGCGATATGGGCATGGATCAGTGGTTCATTGGAAGCGATCGCATGGTGACCAAGGAGTTTCTTGAAATCGTGGGAAAGGCGAGGATCGGGCGGGTGGTCGCCGGTTATCCGTATAAGCCGGACCAAAACAATCCACTTTATCGAAGATTTCGTGACGAGTTTAGAAAGCGTTACGATGAGGAGCCGGAGACTTACGCAGCACATGCCTATGACGGAATGTCAATGCTCATCCAGGCCATCGATAGAGGGGGGCTGAATCGTGCCCTTATACGTGACGAACTCGCCAACGTGAAGCGTTATCAAGGGGTTACAGGGAAGAAGGAGTTTGATACGACCTACAACAATGTCACCCCAGGGTGTCTGGCCATCGTTGAGAATGGACGCTTTGCCTTTTACCTGAGGGAAGAGGTTCTTCGTGAATAGGCAGATCCCAAGAAGACAAGAGACACCTGTACCCCTCATGGGTCTACGTTCACGCTTGAGGTTTTCGTCGACAGAGGTCGTTCGAATGCACATCTCTTCTCTCGTGTTTTTCCTGGCGTTTACCCTGTACGGCAAGCCGTGTTTTGCCCAGGAACCCTACAAGAGAATGCTGGATGATCCTATGGAGTTTACGGGTCCGGAGAGCCTTTTTGCAGACGCTGCAACACTGCAAGAAATCCGGATCGGGCTGTTCGCACCAAGAGATCCGGAACACGCCTTGGCCAGATCCATGCTCCAGGGAGCCACGCTCGCCGTTGAACAGGCCAACAAGAGAGGGGGGTACAAAGGGGTGCCCTATCTCGTGGTCCAAAGGTGGACAGATGGGCCATGGGGGAGTGGTTCAAGGGAAATGGTTCGACTCGTATATGGGGATCGCGTCTGGGGTGTGATTGGCTCCATCTCTGGAGACTCGACCCATGTTGCTCAGCAGATTGTCACCAAGGCTCGTCTTCCGCTTGTAGCACCACTGTCAACCGATGCAACGCTGACGCACATACGAATTCCTTGGATCTTCCGCCTGACACCGAACGATGCGGTTCAAGCAGAACTGCTCGTGAAGGAAGGAATTGTTCCACGGGCCCTGAAACGTATCGGCCTCATCTCGTCCGATGATCACGACAGCCGCATGGCTGCCGTCGAGATCCAAAAGGCATTAAGGAACCACGGAAGCACGACGTTCTTTCATCTCACTGTTCCGGTCAGGAAGGAGGTCTCTGCAGAATCGATTCTACAGCGTATTCTCTCTTTCTCTGCGGACGGTCTGGTTCTCAGGCTCCCCGGGCCTCTTTTGCTGAGGCTGGTTTCCGCCATGCAGAATGGCGGGCTTGCCATTCCGCTGTTCTTGC
>CAZSUQ010000777.1:0-2989 GCA_964609935.1 uncultured Thermodesulfobacteriota bacterium
TCGGATCCGGCAGGTCATGACAAATCTTCTGGAGAATGCTATCAAGTTCTCTCATGAAGGAGGGGAAATCGCGGTTCATGCGGAACGGTTTGAAGGAAAGCGTTTTGGGGAGAGCACGGAATGGATCCGTGTGAGCGTATCCGATCAGGGAGTGGGGATCGAAGAGAAGGATTTCCTGCGGATCTTTGACAAGTTCAACCAGGGATCCTCGGATGCCCTGACGGAAAAGCCCCATGGAACCGGGCTGGGATTGCCCATCTGCAAGGAGATCTGCATCCACTATGGAGGCAACATCGGGGTGGAAAGCGAAAAGGGAAAAGGGAGCACGTTCTTTTTCTCCCTTCCAGTAAACAGACCTGACGACGATTCTCCATAAGCTGGCATGATCCAACAACAAAGTGACGTCTCGAGGAAGAAGCCGTTGAAAACCATCCGCATAGCAGCCGTACAGATGGAATCCGTGAATGGGGACATCGAGGGAAACCTCGGGCGGGCCAGCCGGCTGGTGGAGCAGGCCGGCGGGCAGGGAGCCGAGATCATCATCCTGCCCGAATTCATGCCCACGGGTTATGTTTTCACCACATCCATCTGGGAGGCAGGCGAACCGAAGGAAGGGCCCACGGTGAGATGGCTCAAGGAAACCGCCCGTCGCGTGGGCGCCTACCTGGGAACCAGCTTTCTCGAAGCGGACGGTGAGGACTTCTTCAACACGTTCGTGATGACCTGCCCCGACGGAAGCGAAGCGGGTCGCGTTCGGAAACAGACGCCTGCCGCGTACGAGTGCTGCTTTACAAAAGGAGACAGCAACTCCCACGTGATCCAGACCGAACAGGCCAGGATCGGGATCGGGATCTGCTACGAGAACCGGCTGGCCTTCCTCCCGAAATTGATGCACCAGCAGTCTGTGGACATGCTGATCATGCCTCATTCGGCTCCATCATTGTCGAACAGCTTTCTCCTGCCAAAGAGGCTCGTGGAGAACTTCAACGGGCTTCTCGGCGGGCTCGCGTCCCGTTACGCCTCCATGCTCGGGATACCGGTGGTCATGGTCAACAAGTGCGGAGCGTGGAAGACGCCCCTGCCGGGGATTCCGCTCATGAAGCAGGACTCGAAATTCCCGGGCCTCTCCACGATCGTGGATGCGGACGGGACCGTGAAGGCAAAACTGCAGGATGAAGAGGGGATCATCGTGGAGGATGTGCGGCTCGACCCCTCGCTGCGGGTCCTGACCCCACCCAGAACGCACGGCCACTGGGCCATGCAGGAGCCATGGTCCTTGAGGCTGGTTCGACTGGTGGAGCTGTTTGGAGGGCTCTGGTACGAACGAAGCGCTGAGCGAAGAGAGCGGGCCCGCTCGATTTCCAGCGCTGCACCTTCATCGTAGATGGGCCGGGCCTGCCAAGGCTTCCACCGGGGGACTTTTCAAAGACTCTGCTTCACCTCACTTCTTTCACTTCTCTCACTTCTTTTCTTCTCATTCTTCTGATTGAATTTAAAGAGCACGTAGTACTTGTTCACGTTGCTCACGTACTGCACGGTCTCCTGGCCGATGAGCTTCAGGGCGGCGTATTCCACGTTCCGGAACCAGATGTCCGGGTTATACCCCATCTGCTTGGCCAGCCTTCTGACCATCCGGATCTTCCTTGGGCCTGCGTTATAGGATGCCAGCGCGAAACGGATTCCGTCCTGAGGGTCCAGCCGGTCCTGGCTGTAATACCGCTTTCGCAGAAAGGCGAGATACTTGACGCCGGCATGGATGTTGTCTTCCAGGAGGTGGATGTTCGGAATGTTGACCTGCTTGTCACGGGCCGTGGTGGGCCGAACCTGCATGATCCCAACAGCACCGCACGGATTCTCCTTGTTGTGGTCCAACCTTGATTCCTGGTAGGCCACGGCCATGATCAACAGCCAGTCGAATCCATAGAAAGCCGCATGCTTCTTCACCGTACGGATGACATCGTCTTTCCTGTCAAATCCTTGCCGGTTGAAGGGATTCCGGATCCATTTGTTCTTCTGAAAATACCGCCTGAGATAGATGTTCCCGAGCAACGTGCCCTTCCGGTGCGTCTTCAGGAAGGCATTGAGGCTTTCCTTTAACAGCGGGTTCTCGTTGCGCACCATCCAAGCGATCTCTCCGCCGGCCCGGACCTTGAGGTCATAGAGCACCTTCAAGTTTTCGAAGACGCTGGACCAGAGCTCGGCCACGTGGCTGTCCATCACGGTGATCTCCATGGCCCCCGCGTCGATCATCTCGAGGATGTCTTCAGCCTCCAGGCTCTCGTCCGCTTTCCCGATCTTGACGGGCGGCAGCCCTTTCTTCTGAAGGTCCCTGTTGAGGGAAACGAGGCTCTCGTAGTAGCTGCTACTGGGACGCACAAAGATCTCTCTGCCGGACAGATCTTCGAGGGTCTCCAGCACCTCGACTTTCTTGTTTGTCACGACGAGTTCGTCCACGTGCGTCAGGTAAGGTTCGGTGAAGTCCCCCACCTTCTTGCGTTCCGGCGTGATGGTGAGGCCGGCGGCTGCAATGTCCCCCCACCCGTTGATCAGGAGTGGAATGAGCCTGTCGCGGGATACGGGGATAAACTCCATGACGACCCTCAGGTCGTCTTTGGTGTGCTCCCTGTTCAGGAACTGTTCATAGCCTTTCAGAAGGGAGTATTCATAGCCAAAGGCCTTGGTCCCCTGGACAAAGAAATTGGTCTTGCTGAAGGTGGTGAGCACGCGGATGTAGCGCTTTTTCCGGATGCCCGGGAGGTCGTCCTTGTATTGATTCTTGATGTGAGAATGCAGCGGCGTCAGGCTTGCAAACTCCGCCGCAACCCGCTGCAGTTCCTCCGGGGTGAGCGTAATCGGGGCTGGTTCTTCAGGTTCGGACACCGAAGCGGGCGTTTCTGACTCGTTGCTCTCGTCAGGTGCCGGGACCGGAAGGCTGTATAATTGAAATATGATCCGGTGGGATATTGAGAAGATACAAAATCATTGCAAT
>CAZSUQ010000778.1:0-2963 GCA_964609935.1 uncultured Thermodesulfobacteriota bacterium
CCCGGGCAAAGACCGGCACCCCTCAGCTCCCTCGAGCAGACCCCCCGGCCCCCGGGCCGCCATTGATCATCGCCTCGGGTAGCGCCAGGATCGGGACTGCTGTCACGTTCACACTGTCATCGCCTGGAGATCCATCTCTCCAGTACCAGGTGGCCACCTCGTTTGGTACTGGCCCCATCCTCATCGGTCCAAGGCCGCTCGGTCTGACATTTGACTGGCTGATGATGATCACCGTTGGCAGAGTTTTCCCCTCCATTTTCCAGAACTATAGTGGAGTTCTGGATATCAATGGCAATTCAACGCTGAGTCCCAAGTTTGCCATTCCGAACTCGACGGTCTGGATTGGATCAAGGATCTACAGTGCGTTCGTGACCCTTGATCAGACTGCCCCTTTCGGAATCAAATCAATCAGCAACACATGCTATTTCACGATACAGTAGGAAATTCCTTGCTATCCACGTGACGCATGAAATGCGCCGCCCTCCTTCGTGGAGGGCGGTTCCCACATGTACTTGCCGGACGGATACAGTCAACTATCGGTTGGCCTTGATTTCCCTGTCCCCCCGCGCCATCGCAACATCCTGAAACCCCCTCACTCCCTGTTCAACGCGGAACACGGGATCGTATGTTCACCCCCGGCCGGATCCTGCTATAATCCATCCGCATCTGAACTTGACCCCGGTGACACGTAACGCAGAAATCGGAAGAAAGGGCAAGGATCATGCGCTTGACAATCATCATGGCTCTCATTCTCCTCTGCCTCACGGCTTCGCTGGATGCCCAGCCCTCAAAGCTGTACGTGCCGGACAACAACGCTGCCACCGGCAGCAGCAACGGCTGGCCGTTCACCACCAACGGCAATGCCGGGCCGAACTGGCGGTACCAGTGGATTATCAACGCAAAACAGCTTGCCTCCCCGGCCATCACCATCACCGACATCGACTTCACGGCCACCGCACCGGCCGTCTTCCAGGCCGACCAGCTCCAGATGCGTATGGCCAACACGACCTACTCCGTGCTGACCCTCACGACTTGCTTCGACAACGTCCTCGGCCCGAACCCGACCACCGTTTTCAACGGGCCTGTCACCTTCCCATTACAGGCCAACACGTGGTGCCCGTTCGGGCTCAAGAACAGTTTTCTCTATGACGGCCAGAGCAATCTGGTCATCGAGATCCGATACAGGTCGAGCCTGACCACCATGCGGATCTACACCCGTCAGGGGCCCTTTGTGCGGTCCTGGACCAACGGGTGGAACAGCAACCCCGATCCCTACAACGCGACCTGCCCCGAGGGGGCCCAGCCCGGCGGTCCGAAGGTGTGTCTCTCCTACCACAAGGTCCTCATCACGGCCTCGGGGGCGCCGAACCCGGGCGGCACCGTGGACCTGGACCTTCTGGCGGTGCCGGATGCTAGTAAGCCGTACCAGGTGGCGTCTTCCCTGGGGACCGGCCCCCTCGCCCTCGGAGCCCGGAGCCTCGGTCTGTCTCTGGACGACCTGCTGGTGATCACGGTCCGCGGGCTGTTGCCGTCGGTCTTTCTCAACTACGCCGGCAAGCTGGATCCGACCGGAAAGGCCAGGGCCTCCCTCAAGATCCCGAACGATACCCGTCTCAAGGGTATTCGTGTTCACAGCGCATTCGTGACCCTGGACCCTGCCGCGCCGCTCGGCATCAGCCTCATCTCCGGCACGGCTAGCTTCACCATACTGTAATTGTAGGGCAGCTGGAGAAATCCCATGAGCTTCATGACCCATCTGGAGTGCGGTCTGTGCAACAAGAGACTGGAGGCGGACAGGGCCTGGAACCTCTGCCGGGGAAGCCGTCAACCCGCAGAAGATCGCGAGTCGCGCCCCTGATCTCTGGCGTTACCATGAGGTGCTCCCGGTCCGCGACGCCCGGTACCGCCTGCGTCTAGGGGAGGGGTTCACGCCTCTCATCCACGCCACGCGGCTGGGCGAGGCACTCGAATTTCCGGGGCTGTTCATCAAGGACGAGGGTTTGAATCCCACCACCTCGTTCAAGGCCCGGGGGCTGTGCCTGGCCGTGTCCCGGGCATGGGAACTGGGTGTGAAGTCCCTGTCCATCCCCTCGGCGGGCAATGCCGCCGGTGCCATGAGTGCGTATGCCGCACTGGCCGGCATGGAATCTCATATCTTCATGCCGGACGACGTTCCTCGCCCCTTCATCGCCGAATGCCGCGCCCTGGGTGCCGAGGTGACGCTGGTGAAGGGGCTCATCACCGACTGCGGTCGCGCCGCGGCCGAAGCCGCCCGCCTCCACGGGCGGTTCGACCTGTCCACCCTGAAGGAGCCCTACCGCATCGAGGGCAAGAAGACCATGGGATACGAGGTGGCGGAGCAGATGAACTGGGTTCTGCCTGATGTGATCATCTACCCCACGGGCGGGGGCACCGGCCTGGTCGGCATGTGGAAGGCATTTGCGGAGATGGAGGCGATGGGGTGGATCGGAGCGAAGCGCCCCCGCATGGTCACGGTGCAGGCCGAGGGCTGTGCTCCCATGATCAGGGCGTTCGAGGAGGGAAAGGAGTTCGCCGATCCCTGGGAAGGGGCCCGGACCGTGGCTGACGGCCTGCGGGTTCCCGCAGCCGTTGGAGATTTTCTGATTCTCCGGTCCCTCCGGGAGAGCAACGGGACCGCGGTTGCCATCGCGGACGAGGAGATGATGGAGGAGGCCGGGAACATCGGCCGTTTCCAGGGCATCTTCGCCTGTCCGGAGGGCGGCGCCACCCTGGCGGCTTTCAAGCGCCTCAGGGCCATGGGGTGGATCCGGGAGGATGAGACCGTGGTGCTGTTCAACACGGGGAGCGGCCACAAGTATGAACACCTGTTTTGACCGCCGGAATCGGAGCTGACAGACCCAGGCCATCCATTTTTTCATCCATTTCCATCCAATAAACTTGAAAGCATAGGAATTTGTATTTTGTGGGATCGGGGCAGATCG
>CAZSUQ010000779.1:0-2959 GCA_964609935.1 uncultured Thermodesulfobacteriota bacterium
GAGGAGCCCATGCATTGCGTATGGATCGACGACGAAGACTGGCAGGAAATTAACACGTCCGAGGACTATGCCAAAGCGTGTACGAAGTGGGCCCGATCCTGAGAGGGAAGGGACCCTATGGCCTATAGAACAAAAACCATGATGGCACTCAAGGCTTATGCAGACCAGGCAAGAAGATATGCCGGGGCAAGAAGCGGCAGATTTGTCTTTTGCGGCCCGGACCATGTCCAGATCGGAATCACCGACCGCTGTAATTTCAAATGCATCTACTGCACGATCCACTCGGACTTGATCGACCCTTCCCTGTCCTTTGGGCCCGGGCGCACCCAGAATATCTGCCATCGTGAAAACCCTGCCACGCTGTCCCTCGAAGCCTACAAGGAATGTATCGACGGCCTGGTGAAGATGAACTGTCGAAAGGTGTCCCTGATCGGATTCGGGGAGCCGTTTTTCCATAAACAGATCATGGACATCATTCACGAGAGCAAAACCCGAGGCGTCAAACTGCACATCGTGAGCAACGGTTCTCTCATATCCGAAGAGAAAGCCGTTGGCCTGGTGGGCACTCTGGACCATCTGAACATCAGTATCGATTCCGGGAACCAGGAGACCCATACCAAGGTTCACAGGCCATCCAGGGATGTGTTTGAACAAATTCTGGAGACATTGGGACGCATTCAGGAGATAAAGAGAGAACGAGGTTCGTCTCTGCCGGCGTTGAGCCTTTCCACTGTCCTTTGCAGGGAGAACTACAGGGAAGTGGAAGACATCTTCAGGATGGCCATGCAGCTGCGGATCCATCGCGTTGACTTCTCGATCATGGGTGCGGTGGATCAGACGGAGTACTTGCAGATCCGTGAAAGCGACATCCGAACAGAGGAAATGCAGGACCTTTTCACCAGGGCAAAGGGATTGATCCAAGAGGGGAAGATCCAGACCAACCTCTTTCAGGCGCTGGCCTCTTATGAGTTGGGCGGGCCACGCACGAAAAACATACAGAAAGACCTTCCCTGCTATATCGGATGGCTGTTTCTTCGGATCTTTCCCAACGGAGATGTCCACCCCTGCTGCGGGTGTGACAGTGTCCTGGGGAATATTCACGAGCGTTCCATCATCCAGATATGGAAGAGCAGGGGGTACAGGGAGTTTCGCGGAAAGATGAGCTCCCTGCCGAAAAGCGGAGGCTTTGTCCAGGGATGCAGATGCCATGACTGCGGACAGACACCCATCAACGTAAGGGTGCACGGGAAACTGCATCCTTTGAAGAACCGCCTGTTCAACTCGTAAGAGAATCCCGGATCTGCCATGAACACTGCACGATTGGCGATCGTTGGCGGTGTAACCATCCTCCTGTCCTGCGCGGTCGTCAACCCGTGGGTGGGATCGGCCTTGCTCGACACGGTTCGATTTCTGTCCCGCGAATACGCACTGAAGCAATATTTCCTGTGGAGCCTGGGAATCGGACTCGCCTGGATCGCACTGGGGATCTTTGTCCCCAAGAGCGCTCAACAGAGACTTGGCGGTTTTCTCCTCCTGCTGGCAGTGATTTCAGGCATCCTTCTGGCGGACAGACTCCTTCTGGCAAGGTATGAGAGAAAATACTGGTGTTACGATCAGGTCATGGGGTATCGGCCGAGACCGAATGCGGAGAGACACGGAAGCACCTTCTTTAAGTACACTTCAGAGGATTTTGTGGCCCGGAACAATCGATATGGCCACTATGATGACGATTTTCCTGTGGACAAAGCGGAAGACGAGTTTCGGGCTTTGATGCTGGGGGACTCGATTGCCATGGGCTACGGGGTCCCTCCACGTGACTCCGTTGCGAATCAGCTGGAACGGATGCTCAGCAGGACGGAACATCCATGGGGCACGATTCAGATCATCAATGCGGCCGTGTTCGGATACTCAACAGCACAGGAGGTTGAGATCCTGAAGGAATCCCTCCGGTTCGATCCTGATCTGATCTTTGTCGGGTTCTGTATGAACGATATCACCGAGCCTTTTATCATTGACCGGAGTGAAGCAGGGGGGAGAGAACTCGGCTCGAGGATGTTCAAAGTCCTCCGGAACCTGTTCGGACATCTCCCCTATGAAACGGGATACGGGAGGTTTGTCTACCAACGTATGATCGGGGCCAGGGATCCGGATGTGGAAGGCCCTCAAAAGGATTCGAGTCTGCGATGGATGGCATCCCACGAACGGAATGAGCCAAGATATCGAAAAAACTGGGACCATACCCTGGAGGAACTGGCGTACATCTATCAAACAGGGGAGAAGAACCATATCCCGGTGGTTTTGCTCATCTTTCCGCACACGTTTCAATTATGGCGGGAGGAATATCAGATTCCACAGGCGATATTGAAAAAACATGCAAAACAACATGCGGTTGACGTGATCGATTATACCGACGTCTTTGAGGCGGTGATACAGGGAGAGGGAGACATCCGCACCTATTTCCTGGATGGAAGAAATCACCTGACGCCAAAAGGGCATGAGGTTGCAGCCCATCGACTCCTTGAGTATGTCGTTGAAAGGAACATCCGCTAGACAAAGAGAGACAGGAAGCCCACCAGGGGCAGCAGGAAGACCCGGAGAACAAAACGAAGCAATGCATGCTCACGGACAACTTCCGCGATGGGAGGGCTGTGCGCGTAGTAGGCATGAACAAGGGTCCTGCCTGCAGGGTATTCGAGCAGAACCGTGTCACGGAATGCCCGCAGAACATCGATCTTCCCCTGCAGTTCGGTTCCAAAGGATGCCGTAGCGATAAAGCAGTCATCCTGGCCGTTGCAGTTGCTGTCTATCGAATCCCCGGGGAATTCCCATTGTGCCCGGGCATGAATGCACTTTGCGCAGGGAGCACATTCAGGCTCTCCACAGACCGCACACGATGCGCAGACCGCGGGGTCATCGGTGGGGTCGTTGTCACAGTCCAGCGCCCCGATCCAGCTGTCCC
>CAZSUQ010000780.1:0-2957 GCA_964609935.1 uncultured Thermodesulfobacteriota bacterium
CGCAGATGAAGAGAATAGGCACATTCCCGGAGTATCGATCTATCTGAAGGGCTTTTCTCGGCGGTCTGTCAGTCCTGCAGCGGAAGGGTGATGGTGAAGGTGGTGCCCTGGCCCACCTCGCTCTCCACCCCGATCTGCCCCTCATGCTGGTGGATGATGCCAAAGCAGACCGACAGGCCGAGCCCCACCCCCTTTACATCACTCTTGGTGGTGAAGAAGGCGTCAAAGATACGGTCCCGAACCTCCGGTGGAATACCGATGCCCGTGTCCGACACCTTGATCTGGGCTCTTCCATCCATCGCGTGTGTCGAGATCGTCAGGGTGCCGCCCCGCTGCATGGCTGTTCGGGCGTTCATGATGAGGTTGAGCAGGACCTGTTTCATCTGGTTGCCCGAGGCGAACACGTTGAGCGGGTGATGGGCCAGGCCCAGGCTCACATGGATCTTGAACTCCTGCAGCTGCTTTCCCATGAAAAGAACCACTTCTTCGATCATGGTGTTCAGGTTCACCTTTGTCTTGATGTCCTCGTCCGGCCTGAAGAAGCTCAGCATGCCCCTCAAGAGTTCGGAGATCCTCCTGGTTTCCGAATACGCCATGTCCAGGAACTTGTACTTCTTGCTCGTATCCGGGATCTCGCTCTTGAGCAGGTCCAGGCAGTTCATGACACCGTAGATCGGGTTGTTCAGCTCGTGGGCGATCTGGGCCGTGAGCCGCCCCATGGCAGCGAGCTTCTCGGACTGGAAGAGCTGCTGCTCGAGCCTCTTGCGTCCGGTGATATCCACGAAGAGGCCCTGATATCCCAGAACATTTCCGGCCCGGTCCTTGCGCACATGGGCGGTGAGCAGGACCGAGATCGCCTCTCCGTTCTTCTTCTTGTACTCGACTTCATAGTCCTTCACGTATCCCTGGGCCTCGATCATCCTCTGAAACTTCTGCCGGTGCGACGGGTCCAGGTAGAGGTCCTGTGCCAGGTCCATGGCGAGGACCTCCTTTTTGTCCGGATACCCGAGCATGTGCACCATGGCCTGGTTGCAATCCAGGAATCTCCCCTCGCGGGTGCTGAAGTAGAGGCCGTGTTGCACGGTCTCGAACAGGTCGCGGAACTTGGCCTCCGAGGCGAGCAGTTCCTCCTGTGCCTTGAGAATTCCCCTGAGGTCGTAAAAGATCCCGACGCTGGCCAATTCTTTTCCGTCCTGGTAGATCAGCGCGCCGGAAAGGCTGATGGGGATGTGTTCGCCTCGCTTGGAAAGACCGATGATCCGGTGGGGCAGGAGCTTTCCCTTGCCCCCGTACTTGGTGCTGCGCAGCCTGCGCATGATGTCCTGGGCCACACCCGGTGGGTAGAAGTTCGCAACGTTGAACTTTGTTACGATCTCGTCCGCCTTGTACCCGAGCAGCAGCTCAGCCCCCTTGTTGAAGATGATCACCCTTCCCTTCATGTCCACCGCGATGATGCCTTCCGTGGAACTCTCGATCAGGTTGAAGAGGAATTCGTTGGCCTCGCGGAGCCTGGTCTCCATCTGGAGCCTCTCGGAAAAATCCCGGATGTAGACGTAGGTCTTCCTGCTCCCCTCGGCAAAACGGGTGGAGCTGATAAAGACCTCGCAGCTGCGCTTGTTCCTGGAGGCGGTGGTCAGCTTCATCTCTTTACTGATTCTGGCGCTGGGAGCCTCTCCTCCGTCCCCCTCCTGGCGGTCAATGAGGAACTTCCTGTTCTCTTCATCAAGGAGGGAGAGGAAATCGAGTCCCATCAACTCTCTGTGCGTATAGCCGGTGAACTCCGAGGCCATGGAATTCGCAAATTCCACACGGAAGCCCTCGTCCAGCACGAGGATCGCGTCCTCCCCCATCTCTGCAATCCTCTGAAACTTCCAGGTCACCTCGGCCAGCTTGTCCTCCACGATCTTCCGGTGGGAGATATCGCGCAGGCAGGCAAAGATCTTTCCCTCTCCCACGCGGTCGGTTCTGCTGATGTGGATCTCAGTGTATTTCTTCTTGCCCGAAGGGGTTACGAGCTGCATCTCCGTGAACCGGCGCCCGCTGCCATCCTTGCCAACGCCTTCGCACATGCTCTCGAGATAGCCCACGTCATGGTCAGCGAGGAAGTTTCGCAAGTCCTTGCACATGAGGTCTTCCAGACGGGTTTCCATCAGGTCCGAGGCGACGGGATTCGCCTCTTTGATCCGGTAGTCCGGGTCCATGACCAGGACGCCGTCGCCGCCCACCTGAAGGATCTGCTCGGACTCCCGGAGTGTCTGGCCCAGCTTTTCCTCGATCTGTTTCTCCTCTGAAACGTCGTGGAGGATCTTCACCACGCGCGTCACCTCACCGCTCGCGTCCGGCAGGGGGATGGCCTTGACGTTCATGTGAATGGGTTCCGAGGTTTCCTTGGGGCGAATGCTCACCGCGGTTGTCACGGGCTCGCCGCGTTCCAGTGCCCGGGTGAGCGGGCAGAAATGATCCTCGTGCTGACAGGGGAGGTCCCGTCCGTGGAACAGTTCGTGGCAGGTCTTTCCCACGAGTTCCTGGGGGTGGGAATAACCGAGGGCCCTTGCGCAGGAAAGGTTTGCTTTCAGAACCTTGCGATCCCTGTCCAGGACCAGCACCAGGTCAAACAGGGCATCGAGGACCTTTTCGAATTCCTCTTCCTTGAGAGCCATAACAAGAAGAACATAACACCAATTTGCACGTAATCCAACAAAGAACCGTTCTTCGGGGCCCTTGAAGGATATTGTGGATTTAGGAATGTACGTATAGAATCTACGAGTTCCGCCCGGCTCCGTTACCCCCGGGAAAGGGGGATCTGTTCCGGAAGGAAGCGCAGCTCAGAAACGTCTATCGACACGGGGAAAGGTTGGGGAGAATGGCAGGGATTGGGAGGAGGATCCAACGCCAACTCGCTCGTCTGAAGTCCTACGAGTATGGTTTCATGGTGCTCATGGGCTTGCTGATCGGCC
>CAZSUQ010000781.1:0-2956 GCA_964609935.1 uncultured Thermodesulfobacteriota bacterium
CCCGTCGCTGAAGTGGAAGGGGTAAATGTTGAACTCCCCGGGCGGATATTCCTCCTTGATGAGCTTCAGACAGAGATCATAAGCCGAGGAGATCCTCGTCCCGCCGCTCTCCCGGGTGTGAAAGAAGGTTTCGTAATCCACTTCCCTGGCTGCTGCATCGTGAATGATGAACCTTCTGTCCACGCCCTGGTACTGAGACCGGATCCACGTGTCGATCCAGAAAGAGGTCAGACGCACCAGCTCCTTCTGCTTCTCGCCCATGGACCCGGAGACATCCATCATGTAGATGATGACCGCGTTGGTCTCGGGCTCGGGTCTTGCTTTCCACGAGCGGTACCGGATGTCCTCCTTGACGGGCCAGACCTGAGGGTCGCCGGCATCATAGGTGCCGGTCATCAACTGCCTCTTGAGCGCCTGCCGGTAGGTGCGCTTGAAATGCCGGAGGGACTCGGGCCCCGTGCTGGCGATCCCCACGTACTTGTCCTTTTCCGAGACGATGTTCTTCTTGCCTCTCGGCTCGATCCGCGGAAGGGCCAGCTCCTCGGCCAGCATCTCGGCCAGTTCCTCGATGGACAGCTCCACCTCGAGGATGTGCTCCCCGGGGTCGGAGCCTGCCTGGCCTGCCCCCTGGCCGTCCGCATCGGGATCCACGGCAACCGGGTCACCGGGGTTTCCTTCTCCCTGGCCCACGCCCTGGCCGGCCTTCCCGAAGCGGAACCGCGGGATCTCCAGTTGAGGGAGGGGGATGGAAACCAGGTCCTTCCCCTTGCGCCCGATGAGTTCGCCCTGGGAGATGTATTTCCGGATCCCGGAACGGACCGCGCCCCGGACGATCTTCTTGAACCGTGCGCGGTCGCGTTCGATGCGTCTTGACATATACATCGGCTTACTTTTTCTCCTTCAGGTCACCGCGTGCAAAGATGGAGGCCACGAAGTGCAGCACGTCCGTAGCGCACACATCGCAATAGCCGTAGTTCTTGATCAGCCGGTGCTTGACCACATCGATCTTTTCCTGGGTCTCCTTGTCCACCACGTCGGAAACGAGGCTGGTCAGCTTGATGGTGTCCTTCTGGTCCTCGAAGAGCTTGAGCTCCAGGGCGCGGTGGAGACGCTCGTTGGTGTTGTAGGAAAAGCTCTTCCCTTCCACCGCCAGGGCGCCGATGTAGTTCATGATCTCCCTCCGGAAGTCGTCCTTCCGGCTTTCCGGTATCTCGATCTTCTCCTCGATGGAACGCATCAGCTGTTCGTTGGGCTCTTCGTATTCGCCCGTGTACTTGTTCTTGACCTTTTCCTTCTGCGTATAGGCCTTCACGTTGTCGATGTAGTTCGCGCACAGCCTCTTGATTCCCTCCTCGTCCGCACAGATGGCCCGCTGAACCTGGTTCTTCGTCAGCTCTGCGTACTCCTCCTTGGCCACGGTCAGACACTCCTTGAAGCGCTTCTTCTGATCTTCCGAATTGAGGAGGCTGTGATTGTCCAGCCCCGCCTCCAGTTCCTTGAGCACCATGAACGGGTTCACGCACCCCTCCCCTTCATCGGACACCAGGGCATTGGAGATCTTGTCCTGGATGTAACGGGGCGAGATCCCCTCCAGAGCCTCCCGTTTCGTCTCGTCCTTCAACTCCTTGATGTTCTCCTCGGTAAACCCGGGCAGGGTCTTCCCGTTGTACAGCTTGAGCTTCTGGAGCAGGGACAGGTTGGCCTTCTTGGGGTCTTCCAGGCGCGTCAGCACGGCCCACAGCGCCGCCATCTCGATGGTGTGCGGAGCAATGTGCTTGCCCAGGACCTTGTCCGGCCCGTAGTCCTTCTCGTAGATCTTCAACTCATCCGCAAGCCGGGTGATGTAAGGCACGTCGATCTTCACGGTTCGATCCCGCAGGGCCTCCATGAATTCGTTCTTCTGAAGCTTCTTGTACTCCGGCTCGTTGGTGTGGCCGATGATGACCTCGTCGATGGAGGTCTGGGGAAACTTCTTGGGCTTGATCATGTGCTCCTGGGAAGCGCCGAGCAGGTCATACAGGAACGCCACATCGAGCTTGAGAACCTCCACGAACTCGATCAATCCGCGGTTGGCCACGTTGAACTCGCCGTCGAAGTTGAAGGCACGCGGGTCCGAGTCCGAGCCGTAGACGGCGATCTTTCGGTAATTGATGTCACCGGTCAGTTCCGTGGAATCCTGGTTCTTCTCGTCCTTGGGCTGGAAGGTGCCCAGACCCACACGATCCTGCTCGCTCAGGATGAGTCGATGGACACGAACCTGATCGAGAACCTTCTTCAGGTCCCCGGCATACTGCTGCATGAGGTTCCGGAACGTGAAGCGGCAATACGGGCAGAGATCACCCGGCACGTCCATCTGGCCGGCGTCGTCCCGGCTCTCGTTGATCTCTTTGAGAAAGGCTTCGCGGATCTCCGCGGGAAACAGGTGCAGCGGTTCCTCGTGCATGGGGCAGGGAGCAATGACACCGCCGCTGTTCCCCTCCCCTTCGTCGAGGTGCCAGGAAAACGTGTACAGCGCCCCTTCCGGAATTTTGGAATAGGCCTCCAGCCCCTTCTTCAGCAAGCGCACGATGGTGCTCTTCGCCGACCCCACAGGCCCGTGAAGGAGCAGGACCCGCCTTTCGGTTCCGTAGTGCCGGGCCGCCGACTTGAAGATGTTGACCAGGTGCATCAAAGGCCGCTCCAGTCCGTAAACCGCGTCCCTGCCGTTGTTGTCCGGGTCGGAAAAGAACCGGTAACGGACGAGCTTCTCCTTGTACTCGGCGAACTCCTCGGTTCCGTAAGACAGAATCATGTCGTAGATGCGCTGGAAGGCATTCCGCAGAACCAGGGGCGATTGGGTCACCATCTCGAGGTACTCGTTGACGGTGCCCTCCCAGTGGAGTTCCTTGTAAGCACTCCTCTGGTGTCTCAGCTCAGGATCCCATACCGGTGGGAGGGGGGTGGTTCCCAGCAGGTT
>CAZSUQ010000782.1:0-2946 GCA_964609935.1 uncultured Thermodesulfobacteriota bacterium
GGAATTGATAAAGTCACGGTCGAACTGCTGTGAGAAAAGGACGTCAAAGATCCGGCCTTCCTGGAAAAACAGGGGAAGCCGCTCGGAAAGGGGCTTGTTCTTGAACTCCTCCCACCCCTCGAAGTTCTGTTTGAAATCATATTTCGTCATTCATCCTCCACAAGGCGCTTTCCAATCCATTTCGATTCTCCTGGATGTTGAAACCCTTTGAGGGAAAAGGCCGGAGAATGGAATCACAATCGGTTTGCTGGCCAGTGAGTCGACGGCAATCTTGTCCGGAAACCTTTTTCAGGCATCTAGGTTAAGCTAATGGAAGCACCCTGCTTCGTCAAGGCGCTTGAGGAGAAAAGGTCCTTAGAGACGAGTCCTTTGTTGTTGATAGATCTTTCCATATGGTTTCTGTAAGGTCTCTTTGGGAGATGCAACACACCAACAGAAGGAGGTCATCATGCAAGGCCGTTTCTATGAACAATTTTCCGAAGGAGACCGTTTCACCACGCGAGGTCGTACCATCACCGAGGCGGATGTGGTGAACTTCGCCTGCCTGTCAGGCGACTTCAACCCCCTGCACACGGACAGGGAGTTTGCCGGCAAGACCCCTTTCGGAGAGAGGATCGCACATGGACTGCTCGGCCTGTCTGTTCACAGCGGTCTTTCCCAGGGGCTCGGCATCACTGAGGGTACGACCCTTGCCTTTCTGGGGCTCACCTGGAACTTCAAGGCGCCCATCCTGTTCGGGGACACGATCCACGTGGTGCAATCCGTAAAGGAGATGCGTGAGACCAGGAAACCCGACCGCGGCATCATCATCTTCTCTGTCCAGGTCCTCAACCAGAGAGATGAGGTTGTTCAGGAGGGGACCAAGACACTGATGGTCCGGAGGAAGCCGAAATCCTGATTCACGAATACCAGGTTCAATCTCTTCCTATATTCCTGGTTCTGTAAAAGAGTGCATAATAGCTTGACAGTAACTTATATTGCTATTAATATACATTAATAGCAATGTATATTAATGTAGGTAAAAAGGAGATGAAGTGTCTCTAAGATACGTGCTGCTCGGGCTCCTTTCAGAGAACTCGGGACATGGATACGGTTTGCGAAAGCAGATCCTCCATCGTCTCGGCCACTTCCGCAACATCAACGAGGGACAGCTCTACACCGAGCTCGCCAAGATGGAAAAGGAGGAGCTGGCCAAGAAGGAGGTCGTGGTCCCGGAAAAGGGGCCCTCCAGAAAGCTCATTCATATCACCCGCAAGGGGAGGCAGCGTTTCATGGAGTGGCTCCAATCCAAAATGTACGAGGAGGAAGGCGTGCTCTATGATTTCATTCAGGGCTACCCTTTCTTCACCAAGTGCACGTTTCTCAGCCACCTTGAACCCGAACAGGCACGGGAAAAGATCCGGAAGCAGTTGGATCTGACGGATAAAAAGAAGGGAGCCTACAGCGAGATTCTTTTCAAGATGAAAAGCCGAAATGCGGATACCTACAGGATTCGGATCCTTGAATTCGGCCTCCAGGAGATGGATCTCCGGACCCGGTGGCTGAATGAACTCATGGAGTCCATTACAGACGATGCAGAGGTGAAGGGGATGGAATGCGCGGAGAAATGATCCGGTCCTTTGCAGAGAAAAAGGTTCGGTCCACCCTGATTCAGCGGTACGAGAAGCGGGAATTCTCCAGGGACCTCTGGGTCGAAATGGCTGAAGAGGGCCTGTTCCGGTTTCTCGTCCCAGCGGAATACGGCGGAGCGGAGGGGGGCCCCGAGGCCCTTGTGGAGGCTGTGGACGCCTTCCTTCTCGGCGGACATGATCTCGGTCTCTGCCTTTCCTGGCTGGACCATCTCCTGATTCACACTCACGTGATCGCCCGGTTCGGATCCCCTGAGCACAAGGACAGGTTTCTGCCGACCCTTGTCCGTGGTGCTCGAATCGGTGCCCTGGCAGCCTCTGAGCCCGGGACCGGTGCCAACCCGTCGAAGATGAAGGCCAGGGCAGAGAAGGTGAACGGAACCTACCGCATATGGGGCGAGAAGATCTTCATCACAAACGGCCCGGTGGCTGATTTCGTGATCGTCCTGGCCCGCACCGAATCCAGGCCCGGGAAAGAGGGCATCTCCGCTTTCCTGGTGGAAACCTCCTCACCGGGCTTTCAGGTTCGGAAGCAGATGGATTTCGGCTTCCTGAACACCTCCCCGCACGGGGAGCTGGTGTTCGAGGACTGCCGCGTACCCGAGGAGAATCTCCTTGGAGGACTGGGAGAGGGACACGTTCGAATATCAAGGGCCGTGTTTGCCTGGGAACGCTATCTCCTGCTCGTGGCGATCACAACGCATTTCCGCCTCCTTTTCCGGCATACACTCAAGGAACTCCTCGTTGAGCAGGATTCCCTGCCCGACGCGTTGCGGAGGGAGATCGCTCTCATGCACGTGACCCTGGAGGGCCTTGGCGACATGGCAAGGGGCCTTGCCTGCGAGGTCCTCGGCCGGGCGGATCTGGATCAAAGGCTCCATGAACGGCTCCTGTACATGGGCAGCGCGATCTCCCGCTGGCGGAACCAGCTCGACAGGCTTGTCCAGGGCGTACCGAATCCGGTCATGAGCCCTCTCCTGTCGATCCTGTTTCAGGATACCAGGCTATTGACCGTGAACCAGCGGCTCACGGCCATGCAACTGGACCGGGTTGCCCACCGGGTTCTTCAGAGCGCAAGGGAGGAAAAGGGTTGATCTTAGCCGGGCATTGAACAAGTCGTTTACTGCGGTTCGTGCAATATCCTGGCTAAACTCGCCATCCGAATTCCGAGGATGCGTGGAGACAGCAACCTGATCAAAATGGAGGTACCCATGTTTATATCCCATGAGGAAGTGAGCGAACGCTTCGATGCACAGCAATATGTCTGTACAAAGGAAACCGCCACGGTGGTGTATCTTGCACTCCAGTTGCAGAAGCC
>CAZSUQ010000783.1:0-2943 GCA_964609935.1 uncultured Thermodesulfobacteriota bacterium
TCCGGTGGAGCGCGCAACCCGGTTCATCTTGCCCGGATCCTCAAGGAAGGGGCCAACGTGATCCTTCTGGACGAGCCCACCAATGACCTTGATGTGAACACGCTTCGCGCCCTGGAAGATGCCCTTGAAAACTTCGCCGGATGTGCGGTGCTCATCAGCCATGACCGCTGGTTCCTGGACCGGATCGCCACCCACATCCTTGCCTTTGAGAGCAACAGCTCCGTTGTCTGGTTTCACGGTAACTATTCCGCATACGAGGCGGACAGGAAGGCCCGTCTGGGTGCAGCCGCAGAACAGCCGCACCGGATCAAGTACCGCCAGCTGACGCGGGAATAGAAAGGCTTGCGTGTCTTTCCTTCCGGATGGGGTCTAGGGGCTCCACAGATAAGGATCGCTCTGTTTCCCGGGGACAGCTCGACATGTTGATTGCCGTGCCGGGTTCTCAGTACTCCCGCCCCCGCCACACCACGGTCCCGGTTCCCACCTCCCTGAGTACTGAATTCACGAGAATCGCCATGGCCACGAGTACGGCCAGGGGCTGAAGCCAGGCCAGGGACTTGTCCAGCTTGTAAAACAGGTGGAGAAACCCTCGAATCGTGAGGAAGACGAGACAGTTGGCCAGCCCCAAAAACAGAAGGACAAGTGGAATCAGGCCGAACCCGTTCCAAAAGAACTCCAGGAGGGCGTACGGAACGGCCAGCCACGGAAGAAGCAGAAAGATCCCCATACCAATGAAGGCAAGAACAGCAAACAGCGGATTCTTGTCCAGGCCGGAGTAGAGAACACGGGACCACCCGTGCCAGATCTCCTTCAAGCCGATCCTTCTCCTGCTGTTCACAAGAGGCACGGCATTCGTAACGAACAGGCGGTAGCCCTCCTCCTTGATCCGCTGTGCCAGTCGTAAGTCCTCAACCACCTCGTCCTTCATCCCGGCATGACCGCCGATGGCCTCGTAGGCCTGTCTCCTGAAAAGGAGAAACGGGCCCGGAGCAGAAGCGTCGTCTTTGTCCGGGTCATTGAGCTTGTGTATGGGCATGGCGAGCAGGATGAACTGAAAGAACAGGGGTTGTACAACCTTTTCCCAGAAACTCCGGCACTGGGCTTCGAAGATCAGGGTGTACAGATCCGCTCCCTGCGCAATGGCATCCTGTACGGCGGCCGTGAGGCAGCGAGGCTTGAGAAAGGTGTCCGTGTCCAGCATCAGCAGCCATTCCCCTTGGGCAACCTCTACGCCCTGATGAATGGCGTGGCATTTTCCTGCCCATCCGGACGGAAGCGGCTTACCTCGAACAAGATGTACCCGGTTATCTTCGGATGCGAATCGCTCCACGATCCCGGCTGTCCGATCCCTGGAGCGGTCATCCACCATGATCACCTCGAACCATGGGTAGTCCTGCGCGAGCACAGCCTCCAGGCATTCTGCAATCCTTTCCTCTTCGTCCCGGCCCGGAATGATGACAGAGACCATGGGGCCTTCCTGCGGAACGGGATAGGATTCGGGGATCAGTTTCGGCTCTTTTTCGTAGTTCTCCTTGATGGCCAGGATCACGAGAACCCAGAAAAGGAGAGAAACGAAGGTTGTGATGGTCATGAAAATGAGCATAAAGCCCTCACCTGCTTCAAGGATTCGTCAGGGTCCCGCTTTCCCTCCCGGGTACGTCCTCCCCTTCCACTGCAGCCCTCCCCCCCGGCGTGTCTTCACGGTGGAGTTGATCAGAATGCCGAGGACAACCAGAGCGCCCAGGGGTTGCAGGTAAACGGAAGAGGCCGTGAGACCGTAGGTGGAAGCAATCCACCTGCGCTGGAGCAGGTGGGCGAGAAGGGTGGCCGAGGCAAGCAGGAAAAGGATGAAGGCTTGCGCCGGTACAGGCCCTGCAACCACTTTCCAGGCCGCCCAGGGGAGGAACGCCCATGGAAGAAGGAAGAGCCAGAACACCCCGATCCATGCAAGCGCGGCCAACGCCACCTTTTCGTCCATGCTCTTGAAAAAGTTCTTGCTCCACCCGTGCCAGATTTCCTTCAGGCTCGAGTACATCTGGAGGGACATCAACTCCGGGGCAAGCACCCATAGCAGACGGAATCCCTTTTCCTTGATCCTGCGCGCCAGGAGAAGGTCTTCCACGATCTCGTTCTTCAGCGCTTCGTGCCCTCCGATGTCTTCGTATGCAGAGCGCCTGAAGAGAAGAAACGGGCCGTTGGCAGAGGCAACCTCTGAATCCGGGTCATTCACCTTCTCCGCCGGAAACCCCATGAGAATGAGCTGGAGGATCAGGGGTTGGACGGCCCGCTCCCAGAAGCCCGGGCACTCGAGCTTCATCCCAAGGGTCAACAGGTCGGCACCCTTCTCCTCCATGCATCCCATTGCCTGGCGGATGCACTGCGGGTGCAGCCTTCCATCGGCATCCACGAAGCAGAGGCGTTCACCCCTGGCTTCCCGGACTCCCTGCCAGATGGCGTGCGGCTTTCCCAGCCATCCGGCCGGCGGGGGCTTGCCTCGGATCAAGACAACCCGTTCATCCCTTTCCGCAAACTCCAGGACGATTTGCGCCGTCCGGTCCGAGGAGCAGTCGTCCACAACAAGGATCTCGAGGTCTGCGTAATCCTGTCCCGTCAGCGTCTCCAGGCAGCCCCGGATCCTCTGCTCCTCGTTTCGGGCCGGGACAATGACGGAAACCTTTGGCCCGCCCTCTTTTTTCAACGGATAGTGATCCGGCCCGATCCTCGGAATGGCGTCCGCCACGCGGATCATCTGGATCAGCGCCGCAAGAAGGCCAAGCAGCGGCACCGCAATCAGGAGGATAGAGAGGAGAAACATGCTTGTAGGATGAAGGTCACAGATTGGGGATCAATGGGATATAAACTCATCAATATACCGGGCACCCAGAGCAGGTCCATCATAGGAGTCCACGCTGGCACGCAATTTCTTGGCATTCTCCCGATAGG
>CAZSUQ010000784.1:0-2943 GCA_964609935.1 uncultured Thermodesulfobacteriota bacterium
TCCGCGACGCCGAGGACCCGGCCGCGGCGGCCGAGGCGGTGGCCCGGGAGATTGCGGTGTTGGAGGATGATCGATGAGACCGCTGATCGTCTATTGCTCCCGCACCGGAAATACCCGGCGGGTGGTGGAGGTCATGGCCGAGTTGAACCGGCCGGCCTCAGAGGCCATGGTGGAGGTGGGTGTCTCTGCCTGTACGGATGTGACGGGATACGGCCTTCTGGGGCACCTGATGGAGATGCTGGAGGCCTCCGGAGTCTCTGCACGCATCCACGTCTCCGGACTGCCTGTGCTGGACGGCGTGCGGGACAAGGTCCTCAAGGGTGCCTATCCCGGGGGGACACGCAAAAACCTGGAGCACTTTACATCCCGTGTCCGCTGGCAAGAAGACGTGACCCAAGCGGACCGCCTGATTCTTGCCGATGCACAGACCTCGGGCGGCCTGCTGATCGCGGTTTCGGCCGAGAGGGTGGATGCACTCCTGTCCGCCCTGGAGGATCGCGATGTTGCTACCCGGGCCGTGATCGGAGAGATCATCAAAGGGGAGGCCGGGACCGCGGAGGTGGTCTGGGATTGAACTTTTCTCTCTGGCGGTATCCCTTGTCCTTCCCCGTTCTTCCAATCCTCGGGTATGAAAACTCGCCTTCCATGCAAAGGGCTTCATCCACACGAATACCCACCGACGATAGAGAAAGTTTCCCGATAACCCCATCGGCTTTTAGAACGTGAGGCGAACCCCCCCCGATTGCTTCAGGCTGCTTGCTGGCCCGAGGAAGACTTTCCGTTTTCCGCGGATGCGGTCATGTGCTTTGCCAACCGTTTGGCCATGGCCACCACGGTCACGGTGGGAGGCAGCCCCCACTCGTCCGGGATGATGGTGGTATCCATGCAATAGCAGTTCTTGATCGGTGTCTGGCAGTTTTCGTCCAGCATGTGCCCGAGGCGTACCGTACCCCCGGGGTGTGCTCCGATGATGGCCGTTTTGATGATGTCGTCCCGCTTCGCCCCTGCCTTTAGCAGGATTTCCTCGGCAAGGAGTGCGCCCTTGTTCAGCCTCCACCAGGTCTTGTGATCCAGGGGTTTTGAAAAGGACTCGTCCAGGTTGATCCGGCCGTCGAGGCCGTCCCTCACCTTGATCATGATGCTGAGCATGCGCCTGACCTTCAAGGTCTTGGGCATGGAGGCCCAGCCCCTGGGCCCGTCATAGGCAAGAAGGGCAAGGTACACAAGGACAGGGGGCATGAGATCGGTCATGACGATACCATCATCCGGCATGTTGATGCCTGCCGTCATGGGAACATCAAAGAGGGAGCCCTGGATATCCGCGGGGGCCATGACGAACCAGAGCGGGTCGATAAAGAATCCCTGGCCTGCATCGTACAGCCCGGACCGCTGAAGGATCGGGGGCGTGCCCTGGCCGCCGGCCGACAGGATCACGTTGTCGGCCATGATGTCCACCCAGCCGTTGGGACCGCGGGCCCTCACACCCACGGCCTTTCCGTTTTCGCAGAGCACCCGGTCTACCCTGGTGCCTGTGAGGAGGTCGGCGCCTGCCCGGACCGCCTCTTCCACGTATTCACGGGCTGTCCACTTTGCGCCCTCCTTGCATCCCACCATGCACTTCCCGCAATCAGGGATGCATTTCTCAGGACGAATCCACTTGTCGAGCAGGTTCCAGTCCATCCCCAGGTCCTGGGCCGCCTGCATCATCTTTTGGGCTGCAGGGCCCACCAGGTTGTCCGGCAGCGGCTTGATCGGCACCTCCCGGTAAAGCTCGTCCACCTCCTGATCGAGGTCGATCCCGTACTTCTCCTTGATCCAGGGGGGTGGTTTGAGGGCCGTGCCGCAAAAGATCATGGAGGCGCCGCCAACGGTCTTGGGCCGGAGAACCCAGGTCCCTTCCTTGGAAAAGGTGAACCCCATGCTGGCCATCATCCCCAGGATGTAGACAGAGTTGCCAAGCCGTTTGTGATATTTGCCGGCTTCGCAGATGACGACCTTTTTCCCCTTGCGTGTGAGTTCCCGGGCCGCCGTTGCGCCTCCCGGCCCCGAACCGGCAA
This sequence comes from uncultured Thermodesulfobacteriota bacterium, assembly GCA_964609935.1. Taxonomy (GTDB): domain Bacteria; phylum Desulfobacterota; class DSWW01; order DSWW01; family DSWW01; genus CAYTRL01. The sequence goes on from CAZSUQ010000784.1 coordinate 2,058, forward strand.
TGACGACATCCGCCTGCATGGTGAGATTGGGTGTGGACATGGTTCCTTCCTCCTTGTTCTCTTTGTCGGCTCTTCCTTTTGGACCCGATCATATCATTTCCCCGGGGCTGCCAAAAGAGGAAATTCCTTGACAAGGTGGACGTAAAAGGCAATGGTTTTTCCTGTCGTTTCTTCTTGAGACAAGGAGGTTGTTGTGTCCGGTGAAATAACGCGGGAGCAGGCGATGGATCTCCTGCGCCGCTACATCAAGAACGCGAACATGATCAAACACTGTCTGGCATCCGAGGCCGTGCTTGGGGCCCTGGCCGAACACCTGGGTGAGAACAGGGAGACATGGGCCATGGCCGGATTGCTTCATGACCTGGATCTGGAGATCACAAAGGCGGATCTGAACGTGGACGGCCTGGAAAGCGTGAAGATCCTGCGTGAACAGGGGCTCGACCCGGAGATCGTGGAGGCCGTCAAGCTGCACAACGAGCAGGCCTGTGGGGGAAAGAGGAGCACGCGGCTTCATCATGCCCTTGCGGCCGGGGAAACCCTCACCGGGCTCATCGTTGCCACGGCCCTGGTCTATCCGGACAAGAAACTCGCCAGCGTCAAGCCGAAATCGGTTCGAAAGCGCATGAAAGAGAAGGCCTTTGCCGCCTCGGTCAACCGTGACATCATCCGTGAGTGTGAACTCGCCGGCATTCCCCTGGATACGTTCATCGAGATCTCGCTCAGGGCCATGCAATCCATCAGCAGTGATCTGGGACTCTGACCCTGATCCGGGAGCCGCATGATGGCCATCTGCGGTGTTGCCCTTTCCCTTCGGCAAAGATCTTCGAAAAAACGTAGATGTTACGAGTAAAGATCCAACCCAGGAGAAGTTTCCGCCTATGAACCG
>CAZSUQ010000785.1:0-2940 GCA_964609935.1 uncultured Thermodesulfobacteriota bacterium
TGTTCATGCCGTCCAGAACGTGTTGTGAACCGCTCTCCACGCCAAACATGATCACGTCGCAACCTGCGGAAGAAAGGTTCTTGAAGACCCCGTTGACCCTGGGGTCCGCTCTCCCCTCGCATGCCCATTGGAAATCATAGCCGCGTGCGATCATGCCGTCGCATATCTCTGTAACTCTATCGGGACTCAGGAGGAAGTTGTCGTCGATGAAGGTAAAAGCCCCGTATCCTTTCCCGTTGATCTCTTCCAGTTCCTCGAGAACGCTTGCAGTGGACCGAATGCGGCATCTCTTGCCGCTGAAGGTGGGACAGTTGCAGTAGGTGCAAGCGAAAGTACATCCCCGCGAAGATACGATGGACGTGTAAGGCTTGTCCCAGATAACCGCCGGGACGTCAAGCGGGAGAGAAGCCACGTAGTTGATGTCCAGACTTTCACGATCCGGCAGCGGAATGGAGTCGAGGTCGGCGATTCCGTTGCGCTCCGGGGTTTCCACAACCTCACCGTTCTTTGCCCTGTAGGTGATCCCCGGGATATCCCCGAGCCTGTCAAGCCCTTCCGCCAGGTCCAGGATAATCCCTTCCCCTTCTCCCCTTGCCACAATGTCCACCGAGTCCTCTGAAGCAACGATCTTTTCTGCATTGATGCTTGAAAACACGCCCCCATAGACGATCTTGGTGGTCGGGAGAGCAGCCTTGATCTTTCTGGAGAGTTGGCGCGCTGCGGGATAACACATGTTGCTCAGGAAGCTGATACCCACCATGTCCGGCCGTTCTCTCTTCGTCGAGTTCAGGAAGTCTTCATCGGAATAATTCGGGTGACACTGGTCTGTCATGGATACTTCGTATCCTCTTTTTTTCAGAGTCGAAGAAAGGTACATGATGCCGAGCGGCGGTTCTCCGAAGACATAATGCTTCTTTCCCTGCGGATAGGCGGACTTCTTTCTTCGGTGGGTGAACTTGGAGGAAGGGGTGGAAAAGAAGCGTTCATCGCGTACGAAAATGAGGGATGTTTTCAAGGGTTTGACCTTTCAATACGTTCATACAGATGAGAATGCTGATAATCGTTAAGATGCAGAATCTCTTCGCCGGCTCCCCTTCCCCGGGTCTCGGGGGCGCTGAAAACATGATGGGTACGTGTTGGAGATACATGCTGCTTCCAACCCCGGGGGTTGAACCGTGCAACGCTGCAACATGGGTTGGAGGCCGGCCTATCGGGATGATCGGTTCGATTTCGGAGGGTATGGATTGTGAAAGGATCTCCTCGGGCCTCAGGGCAGGGCCCGGAATAGGGCACGAAACGAGTGATCATCTCAACATAGAGAACAGTATGCGGCTAACCAGGGGGCAGAGTCAAGAAAAAGAGCAAACGGCCTCATCCCGTGGGCGTTCAACCGATGAGCGGAGGTTGCAATGTGTCGGGTGAAAAGGGCCCGAACAAAAAGGGGCGGCGGGCATGCCTGTGTCACAGATAACCCAATGCTTTCAACTGTTTCCTGAGCTCATCACGGATCTTCATATTTTTTTTGGCGGCCGGGTCCCGTTTCTGTGCCTTGATGTACTGCTTGAGATGATAGGCCAGAGGCAGGTACGCATCTGTGAACATGGACGTGCCGGCATGTTCTTCTTTGGGGTCGTTGAGCAGATCGAATCCCTTCCATTCTTCGGTGCGCACGTAATGAGGAATCTTCACGTTGTTCGTTCCCAGAGGCCAGGACCAGCCGAGGTTTGCGAAAAGGACCTTGCTCGTGCCCTGCATGGCAACGAACTTTCCGTAATAGACGTCATCCGCGATCAGGAGCCTGGGTTCGGCAGGGGGGGCCAGGAGAGACTCGCCCCTGATTTCCAGGGGAACCGGAGGACGAAGGTTGCACGCCTGCAGGCAGGTGGGAAAAATATCAATGATTTGAACAGGTCTTCGGAGGCGTCTCCCATCTGCCTGATTCGGAAGCCAGAGAATCAGAGGGATGTTCAGGTTTTCGCTGTACAGGCACGCATCATGAACGAAATAGGATTCGTTTCGCTCGAACAGGCTCTCGCCGTGGTCCGAGGTCAGGATAACGAGCGTTTTTTGAAAAATCCCTTCCTTCCTCATAAAGGCAAACAGCTCCCCGATCCTCTGATCCGTATAACGTATGCCCGCATCGTATCTGTCGCTCATGTACTGAAGGTCCCCGGGACGGAGGCCCTTGCGCAGTTCGTTCTGTGCATCCAGGAGATAGTAATCTTCGGTGTCCCCAACGGACTTGTCCGGAAAGTCCGGATTGAAGAATGATCGTTGTTCGGCGGACCACGCGTAAGGTCGGTGGATGTCGTAGTAGTGTGCCCATGCGAAAAACGGGCGGCCTTTCCCGTGGGAACGCTGTATGTGGTCCATGGCCTTTCGGTTGACCCTCTCCGCTCCCCCGGGCACGGTTTGGATGCCCTGAAATCCCTGTTTGAAGTTCACCTGGCCGAGGAGGTCGGCCCAGCAGTTGGACACGGCAAAGGTGCAATAACCGTGTTCAAGAAAGATCTCGGACAGGGAGAGGTTGAAGTCGGGAAAGCCGGTCCAATCGTAGCATTGGTGACCGGATACAAGATTGCCGGTGAAAAGGGATGCATGGGTCGGTGGCGTAAAAGAGGCTGTGGTGATTGCGTTTTCGTACAACCAACCGTTTTCTGACCACTGATCGATCCTCGGACTGGTGTCTCTTTGGTACCCGTAACAGCCCAGGCGGTCTGCGCGAAGGGAATCAAGCGTAATGATCAGGACATTGGGTGACCGATCGTTCGTTGCGGCGGTTCCCTCCATGTACACCACCGGTGCCAAGGTTACGAGTGCATTGAGTGCCAGGGCGAAAACAGCGAGAAGTTGCGCTCTTTTTTTCGAAACGACGGGATTTGGTATGAATCGGGGGGGGGGGGGGGGGGGGGGGGGGGGGGGGGGGGGGGGGGGGGGGGG
>CAZSUQ010000786.1:0-2938 GCA_964609935.1 uncultured Thermodesulfobacteriota bacterium
GCCAAGGGGATACATGAGAAGTATCCGGGTAAGATTCTGTCCTACAACTGCTCCCCCTCTTTCAACTGGAAGAAGTTCCTGGACGACAAGCAGCTTCGGACCTTCCAGGACGAGCTGGGCGAGATGGGATACAAGTTCCAGTTCGTCACACTCGCAGGATTTCACACCCTGAACACCGCCATGTTCGACCTTGCCATCGATTACAAGGATGAGGGGATGCTGGCCTATTCCAGGCTCCAGGAGAGAGAGTTCGTGCTGGAGCGCGAGCGTGGCTTCGAGGCGGTGAAGCATCAGGCCTATGTGGGGACCGGGTACTTTGACGAGATCCAGGTGGCGGTGAGTGGCGGCAAAGTGGAAACCACTGCCCTGGACGGCTCCACGGAAGAAGCCCAGTTTGACTAAAACGCCCAACGCGGTAGATGGGTACTTATCCTTCGCCGAACCGGGAGGGTTATGGTGGATCACGAATACGATGCCGTAGTCGTGGGTTCAGGGGGTGCAGGCCTCTACGCGGCACTGGAGGCGAGCAAGACGGCCAACACAGCGGTTCTCTCGAAGCTCTACCCCGTCAGGAGCCACACGGGTGCTGCGCAGGGGGGGATCAGCGCCGCGCTCGGCAACCTGGAGGAGGACAGGCCTGAGTGGCACGCCTTTGACACCGTAAAGGGCGGCGATTACCTGGTGGACCAGCAGGCCGCCGGTATCCTGGCCGAGGACGCGGTGGCAGCCGTGTACGAGCTCGAGAACTGGGGCCTGCCCTTCAACCGGACGCCCGAGGGCAGGATCTCCCAGCGCCGCTTCGGCGGGCACACCCGAAACTTCGGGGAAGCCCCTGTGCGCAGGTCGTGCTATGCAGCAGACCGGACCGGCCACATGATCCTGCAGACCCTTTACCAGCAGTGCATCAAGAACGAGGTCACCTTCTTCAACGAGTTCCAGGTGGTGGACCTGATCCTGGAAGGCAGGCGATGCGGGGGGGTGGTGGTGGTTGAGCTGGCCACGGGAGAGATCCACACCGTCAGGGCAAAGGCCGTACTCTTTGCAACAGGCGGGTTCGGCCGGATGTTCAAGGTCCCGTCCAACGCCTATGCGCACACGGGTGACGTGCCCGCGGTGCTGGGCAGGCGGGGTGTCCCCCTGGAAGACATGGAGTTCTTCCAGTTTCATCCCACCTGGATCAAGGGCCTGGGCATCCTCATATCCGAGGCGGTTCGCGGGGAGGGGGGCATCCTTTATAACCGGGACCGCGAGCGTTTCATGGAACGGTATGCGCCAACGCTTCTCGACCTGGCGCCCCGTGACATGGTCTCCCGGGCCATCCTTACGGAGATACGAGGGGGCAAGGGGATGCGGGGGGATGGGAGGATCGATGACTTCGTCCACCTGGACGCATCCCACCTCGGCAAGGATGTGATCATGGCCAAGCTGCCGGACATCACCGACTTCTGCAAGACCTACCTCGGGGGGGACCCTGCCGAGGCCCCCATCCCGGTCCAGCCCACGGCCCATTACGCCATGGGCGGCATCCCGACGGATGTTGACGGAAGGGTGGCGGCTGATGGGGAAGGAGGCTTTTACAAGGGGCTTTACGCCGTGGGTGAGTGTGCCTGTGTGTCCATCCACGGGGCCAACAGGCTCGGCACCAACAGTCTGGTGGACCTGGTGGTGTTCGGCAGGCGGGCCGGAAGGCACGTTGCCGGCTTTGTCAGGGAGGCGGACATGCCTGCCGTGCAGGACGATGCGGCAGCCGAGAGGGCTGGGAAGCGGATCGCGGAGCTGATGCAGCCGGAGAAGGGTCCCGGTGCCGGGGAGATCCAGGAGACCATGCAGGTTGAGATGATGGAAAAGGTGGGGATCTACCGGAACGAAGCGGACATGAAACGTGCCGTGGACACCTTGAAAGCGTTGCGGGAGAGATACAGGGATGTAACCGTGGATGACCGTGCCAGGGCCTTCAATACGGAGATGCTGGAGCTGATCGAGCTGGGCAACCTCCTGGACCTGGCCCTGATCACCGCGGCCTCGGCCCTGAACCGTCAGGAGAGCCGGGGCGCCCATTCCCGCGAGGATTTCCCGGACCGGGATGACGAGGGCTGGCTGAAGCACACCCTCTGTCGCCTGGAGGGGGATGACATCCGGATCGCGTACAAGCCGGTGGACACCTCCAGGTGGGAGCCCAAGCCGAGAACCTATTGACGTTCAATCCAGGAGTCGAGGATGAAGATCAGGCTGGAGATCCAACGCTTCAACCAGGAGACGGACAAGGAGCCCCGTTACGACAGCTACGAAGTGGACGCCGACCCAACGGACCGGATCCTGGACCTGCTCATGGAGATCAAGATGTTCCAGGACGGGACCCTTTCCTTTCGCAAGAGCTGTGCCCACGGCGTGTGCGGGTCGGACGCCATGCGCATCAACGGAAAGGACCGGCTTGCCTGCAAGACCCTGGTGCGTGACGTGGCAGAGGCCGAAGGGGCCGAGGTTCGGATCGAGCCGCTCCGGCACTTCCCTGTGAAACGGGACCTGATCGTGGACCAGGCCGCGTTCTTTGACAAGTACCGGGCCGTCAAGCCCTTTCTGATCAATGAAGAGCCCGTGAAGGAGAAGGAGAGGATCCAGTCCCAGGAGGAACGCGCCGTTTTCGATGACACCACCAACTGTATCCTTTGCTGCTCGTGTTATTCCGCCTGTCCCGTTCTCGACACCCATGCCGAATTTCTGGGGCCCGCAGCCGTTGCGCAGGCATTCCGCTTCCAGGAAGACAGCCGCGACCAGGGGTTTGATCAGAGGGAGCCCGTGCTGGATGCGCCCGAAGGGGTCTGGGCCTGTGAGAACCACTTTGAGTGTACACGAGTCTGCCCCCGTGGGATCAAGATCACCAAACGCATCAATGAAACCAAAAGAAGGATTCAGCACCACAAGGAAAACCTGAAAGGGA